>DRQB01000154.1 GCA_011330645.1 Campylobacterota bacterium
GTGGTTCACCGAGAGGTCAGGTTATTCATGATGCATTGTTTCACAACGCATCACAAATCACCAGACCCCTCTATTTTCCTGTGTACAATTGTCTTGGTCTTGCAATTTTAGACGTTTCATCTTTTTTAAATTCTATCCATTGGGTTATCCATCCCACTGTTCGCCCTATAACAAAAATAGGTGTGAACATAGATTTTGGTATTTGCAATGCAGTTAAAATGATGCCTGTATAAAAATCGATGTTCGGGTAAAGATTACGTGAAACAAAATATTCGTCGTTTAGAGCTATCTCTTCTATCTTTCTGGCGATTGCCATGAGTTCTGTGTCAAGACCTAGTTCTTCACGTAACTCATCTTGTAAGCCTTTGAGTATTTTGGCTCTTGGGTCGAAGTTTTTGTAAACACGGTGACCAAAGCCCATGAGTCTGAAGTCATCATTTGGGTCTTTGGCTTTTTCTATAAACGCTTCTACTTTATCTACAGAACCGATGTACTCAAGCTGTGCGATGACAGATTCGTTTGCGCCACCATGTGCACGCCCCCAAAGTGCTGCGATACCTGAACTTATGGCTACATAAGGGTGTGCTCCTGTGGATGCCACGCCACGCACCACAGTGGTAGAGGCATTTTGTTCATGGTCTGCATGGAGTGTGAAAATGGTATCTAATGCACGCACCTCTACATCTTTAATGTCCTCATGTCCGTTGGCACAAAGGTGCATTTTGCCTCCAGGGTAGGCACGCATCATAGTGAGGAAGTTTTTTGTGAAGCTCAAATCAATGTCTGGTTCTATGAAGGGGATACCTAAAGAGTGACGGTAGGCAAAGGCAGCAATAGTAGGGATTTTAGAGATGATACGGTGTGCCATCTCAAGGTATTCATCCTCATTCTCGATATCTAAATGTTCATCATAAAAAGAGGCTAGAGCAGTAACTGCTGCAGAGAGTGTTGCCATAGGGTGCGCATTGTCAGGGAAGGCATCAAAAAGTTTTTGAAGTCCCCTGTGTAGGTAGGCACGGTGGCGTATCTCCAAGTCAAAGTTGAGAAGTTCTTCTTTGTTGGGAAGTCGTCCATTGAGTAAAAGAAAGCAGCTCTCTAAGTAGCTATGATTATTTGCCAGTTCTTCTATGGGAACGCCGCGGTAACGAAGTTCTCCTTTCTTACCATCGATGAAAGTGATGGTAGAGTCACACGCAGCAGTAGATTTAAACCCAGGGTCATAGGTAAACATCCCTGTGTCAGAAAAAAAACTTTGTATATCTACTACTGAGGGTCCTCTTGTGCCTTCTATGATATTGTACTCGTAGTTATCGCCTGTTTGATTGTTGGTAAGTGTGAAAGTATTTTTTTTCATGATCTCTCCTTTTTGGGAAATATCTAATTATGCATAGTATAACCTAAGAGTGTAGAGTGTATGTGGAATTTTGCAAGGAGGGGTTTTCAGCCCACCGAAATGATGCAAAATGATATTATTTTGTATCTGTCAAATCTGCCAAGAAGCTTTCCTCATCAAAATTAAGCCCTAAATGTTTTACAATCTCACGCATATCTCTCTCTGCATTGCCTAAACAGGAGGTAGCACCTGGACTGGGGGTCATGTTGAAGATGATGCCGTTTTCTGGATTGATGGAGGCTTCTCCTAACATGAGTTTTTCTTTCTCCTTATCAAGAACCTGAGGTCTGACTCCTCCAAAACCCTTTGCATAATGAATATCATCAACACTCAAAGAAGGCACAATCTTTCTGGCATCTTTGACAAAGAGTCCTTTGTTAATAAGAGGTACTTCAAAGAGGAAGTTTTTAAAAATATAGTTGCGAATGTCAGAGTCTTTGAGTAAATCCCAAAATATTTTAACAATATGAAAATCAAAATTCAGGGTCTTAAAGAAATCAAGGTATGTCCCAGATTTGTAACGTTCAAGTTTGGGAAGCATCAGGGCAGTAGGTCCAAAACGTGTTTTGTTTTCCGCTAAGATGTCGGGGTCTCCATGTAGCGCAGCAAAAGGAAGCTTGTTGTTTTGCACCATGTAGACTTTTCCGTTGAGAAAGTGACTTTCCGTCATGTAAAAACTTCCTGCCATCGGCAGACAACCCATATGTTTACCATAGCCCATACGGTGTGCTAAAAAGAGTGAGTGTGCACCAGCATTGACTACCACAAAGTTAGCGGTGCAAAGTGTGCCGTCTTTGCAGTGTACTTCAAAGCTTTTGTCCTCTTTTTCAAAGATGTCAATGACTTGTGTATTGTAAAAGATATCTGTGATTGCCTCTGTGGCTTTCTGTGCCTGTGTTGCTAAAGCTTCAGACATAGCACCAAAGTCTACAGTAGTATACTGGGTATGTGTCCCCATCGCAATGATAGGTTCAGGGCGTACCTTGGTTTGGGCTTTGTCTGTGTAGACGACTTTAGGTTCAAGTGTTTTGAGCTTTTCTACATCCCAAAGTTCAAGATAAGGGAAAAGGGTTTTAAATTCATGGTAACGATTTTCGATAAAATGTACCTCTTTTTCACCCACACCCAGTGCCATTTTTTGATGTTTAAACATGATTTTATTTTCTAAACCATATTGCAAACAAAACTTTTCTACCATTTTGGCAGTACGCTTAGTGATTTTGGCTTTTTCTAGGGTATAGTTCGTCTCTATATCTCCTATGTGAATGGTTTGAGAATTGGAAGTGCCTTTGGAGTTGAGTGTTGCTAAGGCTTCGTATTTTTCCACTAAACAGAGTGATTTTGCATCGGTATATTTCGCCAGTTCATACAACAGTGCAGTCCCTGAGATACCTCCTCCTACAATCAGTACATCATAATGATTTTTTTTGCGACTCAGCATTTGAATGTCTCCCTCTTTAAAGTGCTTGAAGTTGGTTTGCTATGGTTTTAGCAATAGTTTCATAGTTTTTGACATCAAGCAGTCTTTTTTGCCCTTTATCCCCGATGCTAGCTATCTCATCTTTACTGAGCGTTAAAAGATAGGTAAGTTTTTCTTTTATGTCTTGCTTGTTAAAATTACAAAACCACGCATCTATACGATTTGTAAAGATGGTCGAAGTATGGTCTGATTGTGTCATAAGACACGGTACACCAGAAGCATAATAGTCAAATACTTTTACAGGTGTTGAAGTAGTATAGATAGGCAAATCAGGTAAAAGTGCAATGCCTATATCTGATTTGGCTATGAGCTCAAGCAGGGCATCTTTGGTTTTGGCATTATAGACTTTGATATGCTCTTTGATATTTGGATACCCTTCTAGCATGGTATAAGCATATTCCACATCTCTAGTAGAAATATATAGTTTCCATTGTTTGTTTTCTAAAGAATCAAAGGCATCTAAAACTGTGCCAAAATCACGTACTTTATCTAGGGTACCAGCATAAACAAAGCGTATCTCTTCTCCATCGTGCTGTTGATGAGGGTGAAGTGCTGCAGGATTAATAGCGGGTGCACAAATAATAGTAGGTATGGTTACATTTGGAAGATAGTTTTGATACATACGTTCAGAAGTAGGTAAAAAAGCATCACATCTATTAATGATTTTTGTCTCTTTTTTGGTTTTTATACTGTGTATGCATCGTTTTACAAACTGATTTTTGCCTTCGGCTTCTTCACATTTTATTTGTACTTTACGTTTCGGAAAAGAAAATCGATAGAGAACTTTGTAGTCATAGGTCTCTTTATATTTTAAAACATGTGTCAATATTTGTATATTGTTTCGCACCATGACAAAGTCATAACTCTGTAAATCAATCTGGTTACAGGCAAGCTCTTTGAAAAGTACATTTTTATATCGGCTAGGCACGATAAAATGGTGGGCATCTTTACAGGTAAAGTCTGATTTGAATTCTGTAAAATAGACAATATCTACAGTCATATATTTTTTTAAGTAGACTTCAAAAAGTGGTGCAATGAAAGAGTGGTCTACATATTCATCTTGGTCTGTGATATAGAGTAGTTTTTTCATATAGGTACCTCGTGCATCTATTATAGTCAACTTTTGTTGAGTGCGTGTGTAATATTTTTTTGTTATACTTTCGTTAAAAATAATAAAGGTATAACGTGAAACAATTTGATAACGTAGCAGTAGAACTTGAAGGAAACAGTTATTTTGATGGTGCAGTAACGAGTAGAACACTCCATTTTGCAGATGGCTCTAAAAAAACATTAGGATTTATGTTGCCTGGTATGTATGAGTTTGGGACAGATGCAGCAGAGTTAATGGAGATTACTTCTGGTGAATTAGAGGTGAAGCTTCCAGAAGAAAATGCATGGATGACTGTGCATGGGGGAGAGTCATTTAATGTGCCTGCCAATAGCAAATTTCAAGTAAATGTAAAAGATATCACTGATTATTGTTGTTCTTATCTGTAAAATAAGATGAAGTTAAAATAAATTTAAGTTACGTTTCACATTTAGTACACAATAAAAGTCTATAATACTCTCATGAAAGCCATTTGAGGTCTCCCTCCCTTTTTTAACCTCGGTGGCTTTCTAGGTAACTTTTTATTTTATTTTATATCTAGGTTTCCCTGCCTAGATATTCTCCTTTTAAATTATATATTACAATAAAAGTTACCTATCTAATCTCCCCATCTATACATTATTTGATAAGGACGCATTTTGAGCAAAGCTCAAAATACTACGTTGTCACTATGACTACTGCAGCAGTAGGCTCATTTGACTAGTCAAATTATTCATCACCCCAACCATGCATACGTTTTGCAACAATAACATCAGCATCGTTGAATATGTTGTCTATGATATTGACAGAGAGATAGTAGGTCTCTTCAAGAAGCGTTGACCATTCATCTCTTTGTGCTGCTGTGCTATTGGGGATGAGTATGATGATGTTGCCTCCGGTGCGTATGATGGGGTAACATTTTTCTAAAAATTCACGTTTATCTTCTTGTGTAAAGTCTATGGTTACGATGAGATAGTCATATTCTATGCCCTGTATAAGGTAACGCGGACGGCGTAAATTAAACTTAATTATTTTCATATGTGATGCATCGGCATAGAGTGGTTTGATTTCATCATAGCAATTGTCATTGATACAATACAGATAATATTGTGTGTCAATATGCTGACAAAAATCCTGTAAATGTTTCGTCAAAATATGCTTCTTATCTGTAAAATGTACGATACGTTGCCCAGGTTTCTTTGCCAATATTTGTAGGAGTTCTTCGACTTGGGTAGATTCTAAATTTTTCATAGGTTTAGTCTAGCTAAAAATCAGCGAAAATGTGTATAATGTTTCTAATTAAATTGAGAAAATAGTGCCAAGGTGGAAAGAAATGATACGTAAAAAAATATATAACCCCGAATCAGATGAAACAACAAATGAGCGTAAAATATTTGGAGGAAATCCTACAGGGATTTTTGAACTTAATGATATTAAGTACCAGTGGGCATATAACCTTTGGGAGATGATGCTTAACAACACATGGTTCCCTAAAGAGGTCGACATGACACGTGATGTGAATGACTATAAGCACCTCACTGACTCAGAAAAATCAGCCTATGACAAAGTACTTGCACAGCTTATTTTTATGGACTCTTTGCAGACCAATAACATTATTGACAACCTTAACCCTTTTATTACTTCTCCCGAAGTAAATCTTATCTTGGTACGTCAAGCGTTTGAAGAGGCATTACATTCACAAAGTTATGCCGTGATGGTTGACAGTATTTCAACCAATTCACAAGAGATTTATGAACTTTGGAGAAGAGACATGAAGCTCAAAACGAAAAATGATGCCATCGCAAAAGTGTATGAAGAGTTGTCTAACAATCCAAGTGATACCAATATCGTTAAAGCGATGTTTGCCAACCAGATTTTGGAGGGTATATACTTTTACTCTGGATTTGCATACCTCTATACCCTTGCACGTTCAGACAAGATGTTAGGAACTGCACAAATGATTCGTTTTATCCAAAGAGATGAGGTGACACACCTACTCCTTTTCCAGAATATGATTAACTCAACCAAAAAAGAGAGACCAGAACTCTTTACCAAAGAGCTTGAAGAAGATGTCTATCAGATGTTTAGAGATGCTGTGAAGCTTGAGTGTGAATGGGGTGCATATATCACACAGGGACAGATTCTTGGACTAACCGATGATATCATAGAGCAGTACATTAAACACCTTGCGGATAAAAGGTTACATGCGGTAGGTATGGAGCGACTTTATAACGTCGAACATCCTATTAAATGGGTCGATAATTTCTCTCAGTTTAATGACCAAAAAACAAATTTCTTTGAAGGTAATGTGACCAACTACTCCAAAGGTAGTCTAGATTTGGATGATTTTTAGGAATTCCTATGTTGCATAAACCTAAAACACTCGAAGTGGTCGCTTTACAACTTCCTACACATAAACGCTACCAAGAAAACCTTGATATCCTGACCCAATATCTTGGCATGCATCAAGATAAACATATCATCGTTGCTCCAGAAGTTTTTTTGACAGCGTTTGATTATGAACATATGTCGACGGCTGCAAAATTCTCTGCCAATGCTTTGAAAACTTTAAAAAAAGAAGTTGATGAACAGATTGTTGTTTTGACACTGATATTAGAAGATGGTGATGACTTTGTCAATCAGGCAGTGGTGATTCATAAGCATAAAGTGGTGCATCGACAAAATAAAGTGAAATTGTTCAAACTTGGGGATGAAGATCTCTATTTTCGTGAAGGGAAAAAGAAAAAGATACGTCCTTTTGTCATCGATGGGGTAACGTATGCGTTACTTGTATGTTTTGAATTGCGTTTTAAAGAGTTGTGGGAGCAGGTTGAGGATGTTGATGTAGTGCTTATTCCTTCACGATGGGGGAAGCTTAGAAAAACACATCTAGAAGTACTCTCACGTGCGTTAGCTGTCATGAATCAATGTTATGTGGTACTCTCCAATAGTGCAGATGAAGAGATGGCAAAGGGTTCCTCCATTATCTCTCCTTCAGGAGAGGTGGTGATGAACGATGCCGAAGAAGCAGTAGAAGGTGTGATAGATTTTAGAGAAATAAAAAAAATGCGTCGCTATATTGTGATGGATTAAAAAGGAATCAGATGATATTAAAATGGATATGGGCGATATGCCTTTTCTCTATAGGACTTTACGCTACAGATGTGGAAGCACAGATACAAGCATGTAGAAATGGTGACGTAAGTAGTTGCTATAGTGCTGGATTAGCACTGAGTACAGGGGTTAATGCAGAAAATCAGGAAAAAAAAGATTTAGGATTAGAATATATACGTCGAGCATGTCAATACGGAGAAGAAAAAGCCTGTGATACTATGGGTGAAAATTACTTTAAAGACAAACATTATGGAGGCGCAAAACCTTATTTGGAAAAGTCCTGTAGACGAGGTATTGTGACAGCATGTAATGCTTTGGGTACGATTTACAGAGATGGACATGATGTGAGACAGGATGATGTATTGTCACGTGAATATTATGAAAAAGCATGTGCACTTAAGGGTGCAGATGCCTGTATCAATGTCGCTATCATTTATAGAGGTGGCTTTGGGGTAACAAGAAGTCGCAGCAAAGAAAAAGAATACTATAAAAAAGCCTGTGATGCAGGAAGTAAAGTAGGCTGTTCCAGCTATACAAGAATGGACAATAAAGACAGAGGGATAGAAGAACCTGGTCTATGGCAAAAGATACTTAATCTGTTCAAATTTTAAGTTTAATTTGTCGTACAGGTTATTGCCGTAGTTTTTTCTTCTATATTATAATTATAAGCTATTTCTCTATCTTCTCCATGGGTTACAATATAATATATTTTATCGGTATAGGGACTATGAAGAAGTAGGGATGTCTCTATATTGTTCCATGCTTTGAGATCTCTTAGTGATGCAGTATGGGAGTTGTAGTCTCCTGTCCATGCTTTACAAAAGGCTTCACTGTCTCTAGGTGTTATTTGCAGATGCTCTGTATTGTGTGTAGCAAGATATTGCCAATTTTCTGCAGAGATAATAGTATGATGTTTATCCATTGCTGTCTTGGTAGTCAATTGTGTAAATTGATAAGGGTAGATAAGTTGACTCATAACCTGCACACTGTCTTCTCCATATAGGCGTAAAAAAAAGCGCATAGAGGGCATACGCTTGCTCTTAATAATGATGTGACTATCTTCTTCAGAGGGAAGGAGTTTCGTGGACAGCGCTTCTGCTGATAAAAGTTCAATACTGAGATGTTCACTATAGTCTTCAGAAGTATGATAGAGAGTAAGATACATTTGTCTGTCTTTTTCAAAATGAACATCAAATATATATTTTGGTACTTCAAAAACGGGCATGGTATCATAAGAATAGCGATGTGTCATAATTTTTCCAAGGGCATTAGAAAAGCCTATGGGCATACCTGAGGTGTGTGAAAAACCACGGGCATGCATGAGTTCATGATGAAAGAGTGTATAGACATTGGTATCATCTAACATAGTATCAGGAGAAAAGTTGATATATGTTTTTTCTAGGGAAAGCCACCCTTTATTTTTTTTAATACCAAGAAGAGAAACTGTTTCCCCTGAGCCTACCCCCGCATTTTCTTCTGTATATCTTGAAGTTTTGAGTGTTGTTTGATTATTTGGGAGTGTTGCCTTGAGAAAAGCGTGCATGAGGTTACTTTGTTTCATCTCTTCAAAATCCTGAAACGTGGAAGCTAAATCTATGGAATGGTAATTTTTTTTGTTTTTCCATGCAAGAAAGGAAGCCAATGCATCTGTACTGTTGTAAAAGTGATGCAGGTTGGCAAGAAGTAAGGCATAGTTGGCTTGTTCTCTGGAGCTTGGTTGACAATACTTTATTTCATTTGTATTGTCAAAAGTTGTACCGCATGCTGTCGTATCAAACCGAATAGCTTGATCAAAAAGTTCAGATGTGTGATAGATTTGCATACTCTCAGAATATTCAAAATCTTTCAATATGTATTGGGTATGTGCAGCAATGATGGTATCAAAGGTAAGTTTTACTAGGTGTGTGATGTTGTTATCATCTACATATTTTCCTATAAGATTTTTAATGTTTGTATATGAATTGTTTTTTAATAGGATTGTATGGTTGACATCGTTTAACGTAATGTCGTTGGCACGTATGGATTCATTGTCTATTGTTGCTAATGATTTACTTGATTTAATTTGTATCGGAATATTCTGCATCCTCTTACTGTCTATTTTTAATTTATGTATTTGCAGGTTCGATGGGGCTATATATGTGTTGGAGATATCTGTATCTATGACTTCAACTTGTCGTTGTTTGATGGCTGTATTGCCTGCAGCATCGCTTGCAGTATAGGTGACACGGTATAAGCCAGGTAGGGAGATATGAATATTATTGGAAATAGAAATTTTTATATTTGTATCTGTATTATCTACAGCATTCGCACCTAACTCCTGATAAGGCTCATTACAAACAAGTGTTATGTGGCTTTTCCCATAAAGCTTTATGGTGGGAGGCGTTTTGTCTAAAACATCTTTACTTTTTCCTCCTCCGCAAGCTAGGAAAATAAAAGGTAAAAGTATGTACACCATTCTTTGTATGTAGAATAACATGGTTTTATCCCTTCTTAAAAAGACCAAAAAGAAGAGAGATTGACGGTTTACAAAACAGAACAACACCTATGTATGACAATACTTGCGACAGGATAATCTATTACCTGAAGGAATGCAGTTGTTTGTAAAAGGTAAATAGAAAAGTATGTACTTTCAAGAGAAATACATCATACTATTAGCAACCCGGCTATCTACAAGAGACCCGTGGCTTTCCGTCCTCACTTCGCAATGAGTTTGGCCTTTTTAATAATTTATTTTAAGTTAACTTATTGGACTAACTTACTGTTCCCATTGTAAAATAAAAAAGTCATGAAAAAGTCAATGAAGGATAGAGGAGACCCTTAATCGCATTTTAGATAAAATTCCTCTATTATGAATATAAAGGGCTAGGGTAGATGATAAAAGCAAGAAACAGACAAAATCTTGTAGAGGCAATAGAGAAACATTTTGTACTTGATACACACGTAAAAGAAGCTTTTCTTGCTGTGGATAGAGAAATTTTTGTGCCTAATGAATTTAAACATCTGTCGTATGCTTTAGAAGCTTTGCCTCTGGCAGCAAGTCAATACATCTCTTCACCTTTAACTGTCGCAAAAATGACACAACATCTTGAACTTAAAGGGGTTGACTCTGTACTGGAAGTGGGATGTGGGTCTGGATACCAAGCAGCGATACTTTCTAAAATATGTCGCCGTGTGTTTACCATAGAACGTATAGATGAACTATTGAAAGTCGCAAAAACCAGATTTTCTGAACATGAGATGTATAATATTATTACACGCTTTGATGATGGGCAGCGTGGATGGAAGCAATATGCACCTTTTGAGCGTATTCTTTTTTCTGCTACAGCCAAAGAGATACCTGAAGTGTTATTTGAGCAACTGGCAGAGGGTGGTATATTGGTTGCACCTGTGGAAGAGGCAGAGAATTATCATATCATTACGCGTTACTATAAAAAGAATGGGCGTATTACGAGTGAAACGATTGAACAATGTCTTTTTGTCCCTGTATTGGATGGAACACAAAAGTAAATAAATGCCTGAGAATGACTTTAGCATTTACGTTGTCAACGCTGTCAACCTTTCATAAAACTTATGCTATGATTAATCAAATATTGTAATTAGGGAACAAGTATGGAAAAGTTGATGAAACCTGCGGAGTATGCCAAGGAACTTGGCATCTCCCGTCAGGCGGTATATGCAAAGATAAAACGAGGGATACTTACTTCTAAAAATGTAGAGGGTAAGCTTTACATTGTGGTTGACAATGTATCTAAAAAAGAGACGACCACAACAGCTCAATCTAAGACAACCACACCCCAACAAGTAGAAACATCAACCACTGCAAAAAAAGACTATAAAGCCCTGCTTCAAGCCAAAGATGAAACCATCGCTGTACTTAAAGAAACAGTCGTTGATTTAAAAGAGTCCAATAAACAAATCTCAACCACTTTACGTGGGGAGATAGATTTACTGAAAGATGCCTTTCATGAAATGCGTACACTCTATGTACGTCAACTGGAGCATAAGAGCAGCATAGAAGAAGATGCCATTGAAATACATACTGATGAGGTACAAG
The DNA here is from genome assembly GCA_011330645.1 of Campylobacterota bacterium. Taxonomy (GTDB): domain Bacteria; phylum Campylobacterota; class Campylobacteria; order Campylobacterales; family Sulfurovaceae; genus Sulfurovum. Next base: position 11,129 of record DRQB01000154.1, read on the forward strand.
AGGTTGAAGCACGATGGATAGGGCTTAAAAAGTTTTTTAAACAAGCAGATATTCGTAAAGAAAAGGCGCAAGAGAAAGCCTCAAAACGTCTGAACAAAGCATATAAAAAAGGGGATGAACGTCTTAAGAAAGTGGATGGAAAGCTCAAACTCAATGCAGAGAAAAGTTATGAGGATATTTTAAACTAATATGCAAGTACTTAAAGATTTTTCTAAAGAATATAGCCTTTTTTTGGCAATCATCACCTACTTTGGCATCAGCTATTTTGAACATACTATGGTACAGAGTACGCTAGGAAACCTTCTCGGTTTTGGCATATTGTTTGTAGTCATTATGTACTCGGCTATGTCTGTAGCACACCATGCTGAGATGCTCGCAGAGAAGTTTGGTGAGCCTTACGGTACACTGATTCTTACGATTTCTGCAGTCATTGTGGAGATAGTCATCATTGTCATTATGATGATGCATGCCCAAAGCCCTGTGCTGGCACGTGATACCATCTATTCGGCGATTATGCTCGATATTAATGGACTTTTGGGTGTTGCAGCCATTATCGGCGGGCTCAAGTATGGAGAACAGCCATACAATGTGGACTCTTCAAATTCTTATCTTTCGATGTTGCTTGTTGCTATTGGGATAGCAATGGTATTGCCACACTTTATTGACTCTGCACACCACGATATGTTTATGCTTTTTAATGTGGTAATGTTTATTTTACTCTATATCGTTTTTACGCGCATACAGCTCAAATCACACAAATATTTTTTTGAGTATGCAAAAGCAGAAGAGAGCTGTGATGAAAATGGCATTTGTACTCCACATACTGAAATAAACGCATGGTACCATGCCACTATTTTGATCTTGTCTATCGTACTCATTGGTGTATTAGCAGAGATACTTTCAGTCTTTATGGGTAATACACTTGAGACCTTTGAAATGCCACTAGCCATAGGTGCCGTGGGTGTTGCGGTGATTTCTGCTGCTCCTGAACTCATTACGGCAGTGCGTGCAGCCGTAGACAACCGTATGCAAACAGTGATTAATATCGCCCTTGGGGCATCGCTGGCAACCATATTACTGACCATCCCTGCTGTGATACTGGTTTCACGTTACTACGGCTTAGAGCTTAACCTATCTTTAACCCCTATCCAAGGTGTGATGCTTGGACTTACCTTGCTTCTGAGCATTGTCAACTTTAGTGACGGTGAGACCAATGTGCTTGAAGGTTTCTTGCACTTTATCTTGTTTGTTGTCTTTGCGTTTTTGTTATTTGTTTAGGGTATAGTTATAAAAAGAGTTGGATAAGTTTTCCAACTGCCTCGTCCTCGGTTAATATTTTTACATAACGTATATCATGACTTGAAAAATGTTCTATCAGTTTTTCATCGTGCTCTTTTAGCTTTGCAAGATATTTTTCTATGCTTCGTTTCCCAAAATAGGTTTCCATTGTGCGCTTCTCTTTTGGATGAGAGAGAGTGACTTCTCCTAGTACTTTGGGTGACTCTTCATCTACATCTCTGATGATAATAGCAATGACTTCATGCTTTTGCGCAAGTAAAGAGAGGTCTATCTCTTCTAAAAAATCTCCTATAACAAAGAGAAGAGAAGGTTTATGCATGCGATTAAAGAGGTCTTGTAAGGCGTTTTGTAGGTTAAGGGTAGTACCTATGAGTGGTGCCTCAAAGAGTGTTTTTGAGAAATCTTCTATATGGTAACGTTGTTTAGTGGGTGGAGTCGCGTATGTCTGCTCCTGTGTGTAACTGATACCTGTAAAAAGATCATGGTTTTGCTCTGCAGCATAGCCTAGGAGTGTGGCTACTTCTGTAAGCTTCTTTTGTTTGGTGTTTCCTGAGCCAAAATACAAGCTTCCATCCATGAATGTAGCAACAACAACGGAGAGTTCACGGTTGGCGTGAAGTTCCTTAATATAGGGTTTTCCAAGCTTTGCAGAGATCATCCAGTTTATTTTTCGGATATCATCTCCCATTTGGTACTCTCGAAGCTCTGCAAAGTCATAGCCTTCACCATGTAGGTTTGAGAGGTTGTGTCCTGAGAGTAGGGTATAGACTTGGTGTCTAGCCTTGAGTTGGAGTGCTTTGAGGGTTGTTTGCATTACGGTATAGGTAAAGTCTCTACAATGGCACTAATGACTTCATCTGTACTGATACCTTTGGCTCTAGCTTCATAAGAGAGGACGATGCGGTGACGCAGTATCTTGTGAATCACATCGGCAATGTCTGAAGGAGAGACGAATGTTTTGCCTTTTAAAAATGCCTGTGCTTTACTTGCTTTGTAAAGGTCTATAGAGGCTCTAGGACTTGCGCCAAACATGATACTCTCTGCCATCTCCTCTAGTCCAAAACGAACAGGTTCTCTGGTAGCAGTGATGAGCTGTA
>DRQB01000155.1 GCA_011330645.1 Campylobacterota bacterium
AAATCACAGGAGAGCCATAGAAGAATCTAATATTGGGATTGAGTAACCAAACTTTGTCTGCATAGGCATAAAAAGTATATGCTCCGTCACCTATTCCATCATTGTTTTTATCAAATCCTTCATAATCATCCCAGTAATTGCCATCAAAAATATTTTGATCTACTCCTGTGTTGTAGGAATCATTGACCACATTTTCAATATTGCCTTTAAAAGTATTATTGGTAAAGGTATTATGTAAACTCAAAGAGTGGAAATGTATGCCTTCACTGTTATATACAATGTGGTTATTTTCTATGATGTTTACGGTATCTGGTTCATACGGTGAACGATCGAGGAAAAGTCCTCTGGCACAATAAATAATAGTATTATCTTTCAGTACAAAATTGCTCCCGTCTTTCATCCCTATCCCCAATCCTGTAGTACCTAAAGAATTTTCAATCACATTTCCTGTCGCCACTGTGTCTTGAGAATACATAAAAAAGATACCCACAGTATTATGTTTGTACACATTATTTTTTACAATATTTTTACCTGTATACATAAAATGTAAAGAGTAGCGTCCATATTCACCTCTATTTTTCTCTATAAGATTACCATGGGAATACCACACCACAAAATCACGCGACTTATAGAGATGATTATGACTTAAGTGATTATCATTGCTATACCACAAGCGAATACCATCACCTCTCACTCCCAAGTCAAAAGGTTTGGATTCAATATAATTACCGTTAATTTCTGATTTTGATACCTCTGCCATATCAATCCCAAAAAGACAATCAACAATCTTACAATTTTCAATCGTACACTGCTCTACTTTTGATAAAGAAATTCCTGCATCTATTCTCTCATGTTCTACACCACTATGTCTGATGGTTACATTTTTAATGCTTACCCCTGAACTTCGTATCGTAATTACTGTACCTTTGCCATCTCCTTCAATGATTGCCTTTTGATTTTTACCATTGATAATCAGTGGTTTATCAATCACTATATTACCATGATAAATACCTGCAGGTAAGTCTAATTTAGAACCTGCCTTGGCTTTATTAATAGCTTCTTGTAAGACATTATTTGCACATGCAAATTGTGTCATTACATAGATGAAGACTATTATATTTCTTATCATCACTATGCTACTTGTTCATTTTTTTGATATTTTCTTTTTGCTGCCAAAGCCAAAAGGCTTAAAATACTGATAGCCACGAGTAACCAAAAACCGATACTAGGGTAGGAGTGTGTCGTAAATTGTGCCACTTTCCCATCACCAAAGACCGTAGGGGTAAAAGGTTTTATTTTAAATGCACCCCAGGCATGCATATGATGTCCAAACCAATACAACCAGTAGGAATAGAACCCTAAAAATACCACAGGTAACACAATAGGGACAAGCATTAAAAGATTCAAAATCCGATTATTATAAATCATGAACATCGCAATAATCCATGCTACAAAAATAAGTGCATACGGTGCAAGCATACGAAGATAGGGTGCACCTCTTTCCATAGGATCCATACCGATATAATGATTAATCGTATTCATTTCATGTACATCACCAGAGAAACCATCAAAGTGATAAAATACAGGTATCCCCTCAGGGAAAGCATCTTTTGGATAATTTGGGGCTTCGAGTGAAACATACCAAATAGGGGCAGTAACCACATTCAACTCCATGTCGTCTGCAATCATTTTTTTTAGATTATTTGCATCTTCTTTGGGAATATTAGGAGAAACGTATCGTCCCTTTTGGAAAAAATCCCAACTCTTTACCGTTAGATTGGAAAGTTGTTCTCCTTTTCCCTGACGTCCCATTTCAACAACATTATGTGTAAGCACTGCGGGGATAACAAACCAATACAGTAAAATTCCCAACGCTAACAATGCAAATACTTTTGATTTTACAAGTGAACTCATGATAACTCCTTTTCAATAAGTATCTTAAAAACTTCCATGAAATTTTTAAGATGCCTACATATACGCCTATTCTATAGGAAAACACGTAGCAGTAGTTTGATAAACATCAAGTAACATCAGATTTAGCTACGCAAATGAAAGTATTCGCTACAAAAGAGGGATTATCCCCCTCGTATAGCGCTAAAGATTAAAAGAGATTTGCGTTCTCATCAATCCATTTGAGATATTCAATGATATCATCTGTTTGTTGTTCTGTCATACCTTGGTTAGGCATTCTTAAATTGAAGTAGTTAATCATAGACTTAATATAGACATTGTCATACATTGTTTCAGGATGCATAATCCATTGTTTAGCCCATTTTTCACCATTTTCATGTCTTTGTAGTGTTCCTGTCAAATCTGGTCCAGAACTTACTTTCCCAATCACGTGACATCCGTTACATCCACCTTCTTTGTATGCTGCTTCACCACGTGCTGCTGCATCACTCATAGGTTTTGCTACTTTTTTCACTAAAAGATCTTTTGCTCTTATTCCTACATCGGCAGTTTTAACCATATATTGCCAAATCATATTTTCAAAGAGAATTGCTTTATTCATGTCACCAGCTTTTACTGCTTCATCAGATTTTTTCTTCTCTTCAGCAATTTTGCTGTACTGATCAAGTGCATCCGTTGCAAGATTTTTGACTGTTGGGTACTTCTCATAATGGTTATCTTTCAAGAATTTCACAACACTTTGAATCACTTTATCTGTTGCTGTATTCACCGCAACCGTTTGGTCATACTCTTTTTTGAGCTGTTCAGGA
>DRQB01000156.1 GCA_011330645.1 Campylobacterota bacterium
AAAAAGAGCTTTACTGTAATATACGCCACCACAAAGGCGACTACAAACCCTATGCCAAAGGCTACCCAGTTGGCATCAGCAAACTCTTTATAGTGTTTGAGTAAATCATAGGCACTTACGGCACCCATCACAGGGATAGCAAGCAAGAAAGAGAAATCTGAAGCAGTTTTTCTGTCAAGTCCAGAAAGCATACCCCCGATGATAGTTGCCCCTGCTCTGCTTGTCCCAGGGACTAGTGAAAATATTTGAGCAAAACCCACCCACCATGCTTGGGTATAAGTGACTTCTTCTACCTCTTTTACGGTATGTTCTTTGGGCTTGTAAAAATACTCAACAATCAAAAAGACAAACCCACCGATGATAAACATCCATGCCACAGTCTCTACATTAAACAATGTTTTGATTTGATCTTTAAAAATGAAGCCAATGATAACAAGAGGAAGAAAAGCCAGAAGAAGTTTAAGCCATAAATCTATTTTTTTTAATGTAATTTTGTCTCTATAAATCAGCATCACAGCCAAGATAGCTGCAAACTGGATGATGACTTCATAGGCTTTGGTCACAGCATCTTGGTCTACACCCAAAAACTGTGAAGCAACTATCATATGACCCGTTGAAGATATGGGTAAAAACTCTGTAAACCCTTCAATAATCCCTATGATTATCGCTTGAAAAATATCCAAATTATTTCCTTAGTCGCTTATATTATTTTCGTTTTTTTTTCGTTTTTTTCATTTTGTTATCAAAATGATATGCGGCAACCAATGCAACAAAATATAACCAAGTTGCAGCCCCTGTAAATTTAAAACCCTCTTCAAATATTTGAACACTTGAATATCTAAACGGAAGATAATCTTGAATCAAATCTGTAAAAATAGAAGCAGCCAATAGCGTACCTGCAAAGATAAACCCAAAACCATTAACCATAATAATTGTTTTATAATGTCTTAGCAATAAAGCAATTGCAAGGAATGCATAGGTGCCATAACAGATATTTTGATCAATATAGCGGTCATGTATCATAAAGAAATCATCAAATGCAAGTAAGAGGGAAAATACTCCCAGTAAAAAGAGTAACTCCCTATGTCTATAAGTCTTTGAAGACTGTACTGTCATAAAGCCAAAAAAAGCAATGGCTGTCGCAGAAACCCATAACCACGTCCCAATACTAGAGAGAAATCCTAAAAAACTAGATTCATCCATTTGTTGTGCAAAATCTCTAATAATTTCCATGGTATGATATCCGTTATTATGCAGAATATTAAATGCAACTGTATAAAAAAGTAGACCTGGGATAGTTGAATACAACAGTACCTTCATTATTTTCTTTACATCAAAAATCTTTTTTATATACTCTAACACAATTCTATATTTCCCTTATATCATCGAGCTAAAATAGCTCTCATCTTTAGACAACAACTCTTGTGGTGAGCCACTGTCTACCACTTCTCCATCTTCGAGTACATAGATAAACTCGGCACTTTTTATCGTACTAAGCCTATGTGCGATGGTAATCACCGTTTTTTCAGACAAAAAGTCATGCAGTGCTTCAAAGAGTTTTACCTCTGTATGCACATCCAATGCTGACGTAGATTCATCGAAAATGACTACTTTAGGATCACTCAAAATCATACGGGCAATGGCAACACGTTGTCTCTGTCCTCCACTGAGCTTGATACCGTCTTTTCCGACAAGTGTATCAAGTCCCAAATCCAACCCTGCTATGACGTCATCAAGTTGAGCGATGTGCAGTGCTTCTTGCACCTTTTCATCGCTGTACTCTTTGCCTAGCGTGAGATTGAACAGCATTGTATCATTAAAGAGTTTAGGATGTTGCAAGATGAGATGAATATTTTCACGAATGGTAGAAAGTTTTAAGGCTTTGTTGGACACACCTGCATAGAGTATCTCTCCCTTGTCAAGAGGATAAAAGCCAACAAGAATGTTGGAAAGCGTTGTCTTACCAGAGCCGCTTGCACCGACAATAGCAACTTTACAGCCTTTTTCAATATGCAGATTAATATTTGTTAATATGTTTTTGCCTTTTTGATAGGCAAAGGAGAGATCTTTCACCTCTATACCTATGGCATGCTGTCCTTTAAACGGGTTGTTTTTTTCCTCTACCTCTGGTTCTTGTTCCAAGGCATAGATGCTGTCTATACGCTTACACGCAGCCTTTGCTGTAGAGAGAACATACTGAAAGTTAATGATATCCTGTATCGGTGTCACCATCACCCACAGGTAAGAAAAAACTGCCAACATCAGACCAACAGAAAGGTCAGAATACGCCACTGCCAAGATGCTTACTGCTCTAAATATCTCATAACCTGCCAAGAAGACAAGATAGGAGTACTTCATCGCACGGTCACTTTTGTAGCCGTAGTTTATAGCATGTGTACGTAAATCATCTGCCTTGATACGGCTCTGTTCAAAGAAATACTCCTCTTTGTTTGCTGCACGTATCTGATGAAAAAGTTCCAAGGTTTCAGTCAAAGAGGCTTGAAACATCTCCACTGCCTTGTTCTCTTCTTTTTTCAATTCCCCAACATTTCTAGCAAGCTTCACCGTAAACAGTACCACAACCGGATTGGTAATAAGGATAAAAATAGCCAACTGCCAATGTATCCACAAAAGTATCACCGCAGAAAAGAGCAACATCAACACCGCCACAATGAGTTTAGAGATAGTAGAACTCACAAATCCATCGATGGTTTCTACATCTGTGACAAGCTTAGATGTCACTGCTCCCACCCGCATCATCTCATACTCTTTGAGTGAAACACGCTTGAGATGTCTAAGCAGAGACTCCCTCATTTTGAAAGTAATATTTTTTGATATGGAAACAAATATTTTACTCTGTAGTATCGACAATACCGTACTTAGCACACGAAGCACAATGATAATAGCCAAAACAAAAAGAACGTAACCTTTCGTATCGGAAGTAAAAAGGTGTTGGCTTATCCAAGAGATAAACCCATGGTCTTTGCCCAAGAGTAATTCATCGACAAGTATAGGGATAAAAAGAGGAATGGCAACCACAAGAAGCGTAGAGGCTATAGCTATAATATTTCCTAATATGACTTCTTTTCTGTAGGTCAGAAGTTGTTGAAGTATGCCTTTTATCGTACACTTAATTTGCATCTATACTACCCATGATTCCTCTCCAAAAACCACTTCTTCATCTAATGTGACACTGCTGGTATCAAGAAAAATATCTATATGGAATTTTCCATCACCACGCTTGAAGCCAGGTTTGGCATACATACCATGTTTTCTGCCCAGTGAGAGATGTACACCACACATGCGTTCGTAGCTGCCTATGTCTGAGATTATTTTTGTTTTGTTTAGCCCTCTGTTGAGTCCAAAGCCTAGCTCTCTTACCCATACTTCACCCTCACCCTCTCTGATAAGTGCCAACATTTCATCAAATGCGGGAGTGCTATTTTCGCTTGCTACCAAAATACCATTTTCGATGATGATAGTAATAGGTTTTTCAGGCTTGTTTACCCTGTAGCTGGTATCGGCAAAGGCAAAGACTGTCGCCCTGCCATTAAGTGCTGTAAGTTCTTTAGACTCTGTAAAGACTTCACCTATAGGAAACTGCCCTCCTACATTTGGCATGGTACTGTAGTCACCGATATTAAGTTTGGCTGGTTCAAAACCTACGGGGAAGTGTAGTGCTTCTCCTCCACTGTATATCACCCCTGCTTTAGCAACATCCATTTTTTCTTTAAGTTTGAGTCCTGTCTCTTTGATGCTCTTTGTATCGTACTCCAGAGCATCT
>DRQB01000157.1 GCA_011330645.1 Campylobacterota bacterium
GCTAAGTTAGGGATATCCCAACCAGCGGTTACACAACAGATTAAATTTATAGAGAAGTATTTAGCTTGTAAAGTTATAGAACGTAAAAAGAATGGTATTAAATTGACCAATGAAGGTGATGAACTCTACAAGATAGCTACAAGACTTGAAAAAGAGATTCATTCATCTGAACAAGATATTTTAAAAATCATTAACAAAGAGATTACTTTTAGATTAGGTGCATCTTATACTATTGGTACCTATATCATCCCTGGACAATGTCTCAATACTATTGGTGAAGCCATTAGCAATGATATTAACCTTGACATCGATGTAAGTGATAAAATTGTTGAAAAGCTAAAAGATAGAAAGCTTGATGTTGGACTTATAGAGTCACCTGTTATGGATAATGACCTTATCTATAGAGAATGGCTAGAAGATGAGTTGGTTGTTGTGTCTAATGTACCTATTGCCAAAACACTTAAAACCGAAGAACTGTATGACTTTTCATGGATTTGTCGTAATGAAGGTTCGCATACAAGACGCGTAGTCTCTGAAGTTTTTGAAGAGTTAGGTGTTTCTTGTAAAAGTTTTAATGTTCTTTCAGAAGTAAGTAACACAACTACAGTCCTTCAAACACTGAAAAAGAGTGATAGAAATACTGAAAAACCAGTGGTATCTATCTTGTCCAAGTATGCTGTGATGGATGAGATTAACAATGGTGAGCTTTTTGAAGCGAAACTAAGAGGTTACACTATGACACGTAAATTCTACATCGTGTACTCTAAAGAAAATAAGCATAATGCTTATGTAGATAAAGTAGTAAACTATATCTTAGCAGGTCACTGTTAAGATTTATTTTTCTTGAAAAGTTTTTTATTTTCAGGATTGTTCAACAATGCTTCCATCGATGATTTGGTGGAAGTTTCTTTTTCCTTTTTCCCCTCATATTTTGACAGATTAAGTACGATAGGATGATCGCCTACAAAGATTTGATTAATAGCTAACAGTGGTACAGTTACTGTAGAGCCAAAATTACTCTCACCAAAACCTGCTTCAAAAGAAAAGTACTCCTCATCTACATTCGCACTCTCAAAGGTATAGCCACTTAAAATAAAGAGCACTTTTTCATCAAAAGAATTTTGTACTTTGGTAGGAAGCTCAGGGTAAAAAGTAATATGTTTTATTTCACAGGCTACAGCAAATTCTTGGTTTTTTCCAAAGAGATATTCGATAGTTTGAAAAATGTGATTGTGCATTATAGTCTTGTACTCAGGTGTTTGAAAAAGATTGATCGTCATAATTTACCCTTGGTATTACTGTATGTTAAAATGATTTAAGATTTTAAATCCTAACATAGCATTCATTAAAGCCACTTGTGTGTAGTCAGATAATTCCTCTTTCTTGATGTCTCTAGTATGTAAGATACCTTCATCAATAAGCTTCTGTCTCATCGTACCTTTTAGTAGAGGTGTGGCTGGAGTGAACCAGCTTTCCCCATCATAAAAAGCGATGTTTGCGATAGAAGTATCGGTAAGATAGCCATTTTTTTCGATAATGATATCGTCTGCAGTACCTTTGTTGTTAAATAAGGTATTGATTTTGTCTCGATTGGCATATTTAAAATTGTACTCAAAATCAGAAGGTATGATTTTTAAATGTTGTACTTCTTTTGGGGTATAAGGGATATACTCGATACTTTGAATGGATTCTCCATAGAGAATACGACATCGATATTTACCTAGGGGAGGTGCTTGTATAAAAGCATGTAAATCAAGTGTATTTTGAGAATGATAGAGTATTTGACGACTTGTGTCACATCGTTTTTGGTGGTAAGAAAGATTGTGTATGACACCCTCATCACACTTGATAGTTTCAAGAAGAAGAGGTTTTTGTGCTGTGTGTTGAGCCATTAATGGTCAAAAAGTTCTGTAGAGAGGTAACGCTCCGCAGTGTCACATAAGACAGTTACGATGGTTTTACCTTTATTTTCAGGACGTTCTGCCAATATTTTGGCGGCATGTAGATTGGCTCCTGCGGATATCCCTATAAGCAAGCCTTCGTCTCGTGCAACTTTTTGTGCCATAGCAAAAGAATCTTCATTGCTTACAGCCAATACTTCATTGTAAAGAGCCGTGTTTAGTATCTCTGGTATAAATCCAGCGCCGATACCCTGAATCTTATGTGGTCCTGCTTGTTCACCTTCTAGTACTGCAGATGTAGAGGGTTCTACCGCGACGATTTGGATAGCAGGAATATGCTGTTTGAGTGCTTCACCTGTACCTGTGAGTGTACCCCCTGTTCCTACAGATGCAACAAAAATATCTATATTTTTTTCAGTATCTTTCAGTATCTCAATCGCAGTTGTTTTACGGTGTATGTCTGAGTTGTCTGGGTTGTTAAACTGCTGAAGCACTTTAGCATTTTTAAGTTCACGACCTAGTTGGTCTGCTTTTTCAACAGCACCACCCATACCATCTGCACCAGGAGTCAGTACAAGTTCTGCACCTAAATGCATAAGTATCTTACGACGTTCCATACTCATGGAGTCAGGCATAGTTAAAATGAGTTTCATGCCTTTGGCAGCACAGATTGCTGCAAGTCCTATCCCTGTATTACCAGAGGTAGGTTCTATGATGGTGGTACTTTCATCTATGGCACCCGATTTTAACGCTTCATTTATCATATTGAAAGCGATTCTGTCTTTCACAGATGAAGTGGGGTTCATAAATTCACATTTCCCTAAAATGGTGACGCCGAGTTCTTGTGAGAGTTTATTTATCTTGACTAGAGGCGTGTTCCCTATAAGTTCTTCAATATTATTTGCTATCATTTACTATCCTTATTAATTTCCCTTATATATAAGAGTATCTTAACGCATTAATTTTGAGTAAGTGCTTTAAATTCGTAATTTTCATCATCATAATAGTCAATATGTCCATTTTCAATATCATAATGCCATCCATGTAGGTGAATTGTGCCTTCTTCTACTTTTCGTTTTATTGCAGGGTAGGTTAAAAGATTGTCGAGTTGATAGACGACAGAAATGCGTTCTGTGTAGCGTAACATGGTATCTTTATCTGCATCTCTATAGGCAAGCAGACCTACTTTTTTTGCTTCATTCCCAAGTTCAAGCCATTTGATAGTGTGTATATTTTCTGGCGTTTGCTGAATGTCTTTAAAAAGTGCAGCTATGGCACCACAGTGTGAATGACCACAGACGATAATGTCAGAGACTTCCAAGATGCTCACTGCATACTCTATGGCAGAGGCAGTGGCATGGTAGTCTGCATTTGGGTTATAAGGTGCCACAAAATTACCAATGTTCCTTACGATAAACAAGTCTCCAGGCTTTGAGCCTGTAATCATCGCAGGCATCACACGAGAGTCAGAACATCCTATAAACAAGGCTTTAGGGTTTTGCCCCTCATCCACAAGTCTTTTAAAACGGTCTTTACTTTGGTTAAACTTTATTTTTTGAAAAGCTTCATGTCCTTTTTCAAACTCTTGAAGTCTGTTATCCATGGATGATTTCCTTTATACTGTAGTCTATGGTTTCGTTAGCATACATAGGAACAACACCTTTATAGTCCGAAGGAACGGTAAAAGGTTTTTTCTCCAAAATGACAGTTTTTTTACTAGGAGTAATGTCATAAATGCGTAC
>DRQB01000158.1 GCA_011330645.1 Campylobacterota bacterium
ACAAGTAGGTGTACCATACATCGTAATTTTCTTGAACAAAGAAGATCAACTTGATGATGAAGATAAAGAAGAGATGTTAGAGCTTGTAGAGATGGAAGTAAGAGAACTTCTTTCTGAGTACGATTTCCCAGGTGATGATACTCCAATCGTTGCTGGTTCTGCATTCCAAGCGCTTGAAGAAGCAAAAGCTGGAACAGCTGGCGAGTGGTCAGAAAAAATCTATAAACTTATGGATGAAGTTGATGCTTACATTCCTGAGCCTAAAAGAGAAACAGATAAAGATTTCCTAATGGCAATCGAAGATATCTTTACTATCCAAGGTCGTGGTACAGTTGTAACTGGTAAAGTTGATCAAGGTCAAGTATGTGTAGGTGACGAAGTTGAAATCGTTGGTCTTAAAGATACTCAGAAAACAACAGTAACTGGTGTTGAGATGTTCCGTAAAGAAATGGATTGTGGTCTTGCTGGTGATAACTGTGGTGTTCTTATCCGTGGTATCGATAAAGAAGCTGTTCAACGTGGTATGGTTCTTTGTAAACCAGGTTCAATCAACCCACACACTGCATTTGAAGCTGAAATCTATGTACTTACTAAAGAAGAAGGTGGTAGACACACTCCATTCTTTAACAACTACAGACCACAGTTTTATGTACGTACAACAGATGTAACTGGTTCAGTTCAACTTCAAGAAGGTACTGAAATGGTTATGCCAGGTGATAATGTTAAAGTTAACGTTGAACTTATCGCTCCTGTTGCAATGGACCAAGGTACTAAGTTTGCTATCCGTGAAGGTGGTAGAACAGTTGGTGCTGGTGTTGTTTCTAAGATTATTGCTTAAGACAAACACTTGTAAGAAGGTTCTCCTTCTTGCAAACTTATCATAGGAGATAACAATGAGAGAAACAGTTCACTTAGGATGTGAGAAATGTACAAGACGTAATTATCACACAACTAAAAACAAAAAGACAACAACAGAGAAACTCGCTCTTAAAAAGTATTGTAAATGGTGTAAATGCCACACAACACACAAAGAGATGAAACTCTAATAGTAACACTTTTTTAATACCAAAGCTTAGGCTTTAGGTATTAATTTAGGCCAATAGCTCAGTTGGTAGAGCACTGGTCTCCAAAACCAGGTGCCGTGGGTTCGAGTCCCTCTTGGCCTGCCACAAACAAAGGTAACAAATATGGGAAAAATTTCAACATTTATAGCAAACGCGAAAGCGGAGATTCATAAAGTAATATTTCCAACACAAGTACAAGTAAGACAAGCATTTTTAGCAGTTGTTCTCGTAGTAACTGTCATTTCACTATTTTTAGCATTGATTGACCTTATCATGGGTGAAATTGTTAAAACAGCACTAGGGGCATAATTTATGGCTTTTCAATGGTATGCAATTCAAACTTATTCTGGATCTGAGCAATCAGTAAAAAGAGCAATTGAACAACTCGTTGTTGATCATGGTATCGAAGAAAAAGTTGAACGTATAGTCGTTCCAACAGAAGAAGTGATTGAAGTTAAAAATGGCGAGAAAAAAATTACTGAACGTACACTTTATTCAGGGTATGCTTTCGCACATATAGACCTGGATACTGATCTTTGGCACAAGATTCAATCTTTGCCAAGAGTATCTAGATTTATCGGTGAACAAAAGACACCTACTGCACTGGCAGCATCAGATGTTAAAAATATCTTAGAGAAAATGGAGAATAAATCTGCTCCACGTCCTAAGGTTGATTTTGAAACAGGTGAAATGGTACGTATTATTGACGGTCCATTCGCTAACTTTACTGGAATGGTGGAAGAGTACGATCTTAACCACGGTACGTTAAAGTTAAATGTTTCCATCTTTGGTAGAAACACACCAGTTGAAATTCTTTACACACAAGTAGAGAAAATCATCTAATCCCTTAGACAGGGTATGTCTAGTCTTTGTATCTTGGGACTTAAAATAAAAAGATAAATGACCAATTAATCTCAAAGGAAGAACAGATGGCAAAAAAAATAGCTGAAAAGTTTAAAATGATGATTCCAGCTGGTGCTGCAAATCCATCACCACCAGTAGGTCCAGCACTTGGACAACGTGGTGTAAACATTATGGAATTTTGTAAAGCATTTAACGAAAAAACAAAAGATCAAATGGGCTTTAAAGTTCCAGTGATTGTAACTGTATATGCAGATAAAAGTTTCACAATGGAGACTAAGCAACCACCTGCATCAGAACTTATCTTAAAAGCAGCAGGTCTTAAAAAAGGTACAGATAACCCTATTACAACTAAAGTAGGAAGTATTACCAAAGCAAAACTTGATGAAATCATCGAGAGAAAAATTGTTGATATGAATACAAATGACAAAGAGATGGCGGCAAGTATTATCGCTGGAACTTGTAGAAGTATGGGTGTTGAAATAGTAGACTAAACTTAGTCTATTAAGGTATAAATCTTTAACCACATGATTTAAAAAATGTGGGAGCATAGAAGCGGAGAATTAAAATGGCAAAAAAAGCAAGTAAAAGAAGAGAAGCACTACTTAAAAAAGTAGATGTTACTAAAGAGTACGGTGTTGATGAAGCGATGAAAACGCTCAAAGAGCTTAAGTCTGCAAAATTTGATGAAACAGTTGAAGTTGCACTTAACCTAAATGTTGATCCAAGACATGCAGATCAGATGATTAGAGGATCAGTTGTTCTTCCTAATGGAACTGGTAAAAAAGTAAGAGTTGCAGTATTTGCTAAAGATGCAAAAGCTGATGAAGCAAAAGCAGCAGGGGCTGACCTTGTTGGTGCTGCTGATCTTATTGAAGATATTCAAGCAGGGAAACTTGACTTTGATATCGTAATCTCTACACCTGACATGATGGGTGTTCTTGGTAAAGTAGCAAGAATCCTTGGACCAAAAGGTCTTATGCCAAACCCTAAAACGGGTACAGTAACTATGGATGTTGCAAAAGCAGTTGAAAATGCTAAGGGTGGACAAGTGAACTTTAGAGTTGACAAAAAAGGTAATATTCACGCAGGGATTGGTAAAATTTCATTCTCTGAAGATGCCATCAAAGAGAACTTTATCACACTTATGGAAACCATTAACAGAGCAAAACCAGCTTCTGCAAAAGGTAGATTTATTTCAAATGGTGCGATTTCACTCACTATGAGTCCTTCAATCACACTTGATACTACTGAATTAATGGATATCAAATAGAATAAAGAGACTTTTGTCTCTTTATTATTTTCAAACAAGAACTTATTTAGTTTTTGTTTGAGGGTAATTTTTACTACTCATAGAACCGTTAGGTTCATATCTTAGATCAAAGATAAAAGGGGCGAAAGCTTAATTAGTCTACTTGAAAGAGCAGACGTGTAGGTAAGGCCTATACCCTTTTAGAGATCGGAAGGAGAAATATATGACTAGAGCTAGAAAAGAAGAGTTAGTTGCAGAAATGACAGCAGAGTTTAAAGACGCTGGTGCCATTATCGTTTGTGATTACAAAGGTATGACTGTTGAAAATCTTGAGATTGTAAGAAATCTTGCAAAAGCTGAAGATACTAAAGTAAAAGTTGTTAAAAATAGACTTGCAGCAATCGCATTGGAAAATGCAGGATGTGAAGCAGTAGATTTTAATGACACAAACCTTGTAATCTGGGGTGATGCACAAGTAACACCTTGTAAAATTGCAGATAAAGCAGCAACTGACTTTAAAGATAGTTTTTCAATCAAAGCTGGTTTAATCCAGGGTGAAGTAGCAAGTATGGAAACCATTAATGCAATGGCTAAACTTCCTACAAGAGATGTACTTATTGGTATGCTTCTTAATGTATGGAATGCACCAGTACAAAACTTCACAATTGGTATGGATGCACTTTCTAAAAAATTAGAAGAAGAAGCGTAAGTGGTGAGAGCCACAGGGCTCTTTTTTTAATCAAAAACGCATAGCGTTTTAATGAATGTTATTTTAAGGAATATATTATGGCAACAACTAAAGAAGATGTATTAGAGTTTATCTCAAACATGTCAGTACTTGAGCTTTCTGAGCTTGTAAAAGAATTTGAAGAAAAATTTGGCGTATCTGCTCAAGCTACAGTAGTAGCTGGTGGACCTGCTGCAGGTGGCGAAGCTGCTGAAGAGCAAACAGAGTTTGACGTAGTTCTTACTGATGCTGGAGACAAAAAAATCAATGCAATTAAAGTTGTAAGAGCAATTACGGGTCTTGGACTTAAAGAAGCTAAAGCAGCAGTTGAAGAAGTACCATCAGTACTTAAAGAAGCTGCATCTAAAGAAGAAGCTGAAGAGTTCAAAAAACAAATCGAAGAAGCTGGCGCTAAATGTGAGCTTAAATAAGTCTTTTGACTTATTGAGACTAAGTAGTTACTTAGTCTCAACCCTTTCTACAAGATATAGTTAAAAGCTATTCGGAGACATTTCATACCCTCCTCTAATAGTTTCTTTGTGTATCTATAATAGTCTAATAATCATTATGACTATAAAACGATATTAATCAAGTATAAATAAACTACTCACACCACTACAAGGACAAACATGTTAAATTCTTTGCATTCTGGTAACAGACTTCGTGTTGATTTTTCAAAGACACCAAGAGAAATTGAAATTCCAAATCTACTCCAACTTCAACAAAAAAGTTATGAAAACTTTTTAATGTTAGGCGAAAAAGACAGAAAAAACTCTACTTTAGAGAGAGTATTTAGATCTGCATTCCCTATTCATGATCAGCAAAACAGAGTGACTCTTTCTTATAAAAACTCTGAAATTGTAAAACCAAAATATACGGTACGTGAATGTATGGAAAGAGGATTAACCTATTCAGTATCTTTAAAAATGAATATTGCTTTAACTATCTGGAATAGAGATGAAAAGACAGGTGAAAAGCTAGACCCAAAAGAGATTAAAGAGCAAGCAGTTTTTGTACGTGATATTCCTTTGATGACGGACAGAACATCATTTGTAGTCAATGGTGTTGAAAGAGTGATTGTAAACCAGCTTCATAGATCTCCAGGTGTTATCTTTAAAGAAGAAGAGGGAACAACAATAGGTTCTCCTCTTCTTTATTCTGCGCAAATTATTCCTGATCGTGGTTCATGGCTCTATTTTGAATATGATTCAAAAGAAATTTTATATGCACGTATTAATAAAAGAAGAAAGATTCCGGTAACAATTCTTTTTAGAGCACTTGATTACTCTAAAGACGATATTATCAAACTTTTTTATGCAACAAAAGAAATTACTATTAAAGATAACAGATTTTTAGTCAAGTTTGATGCAGCAGATTTTGGCGGTAGAGCAGAATATGATGTAAAAGATATTGATGGTAAAACTGTTGTTAATGCAGGGAAAAGACTGACTAAGAAAAAAGCACAGAAGCTGATGGAAGAAGGACTCGAATGGATTGAATATCCACTAGAAGTACTTTTAGAAAGACACTTGGCTTCACCTGTGATTGATCAAGAAAGTGGTGAGGTATTGTATGATGTAGTCACACCACTAGATGAAGCAAAATTGAAAAAGATGATTGAACAAGGTATTACTAATATCACTATTATCAATGACTTGGCAGAGGGTGCTGATATGTCAATTATTAATGCCTTTATTGCAGATAACGAGTCTCTAAGACTCTTAAAGCAAACAGAAGAGATTGATGATGAAAATGTACTTTCTGCAATTCGTATCTATAAAGTGATGAGACCTGGTGAACCTGTAACACCTGATGCGGCAAAAGCATTTTTAAGACAACTTTTCTTTGATCCAGAAAGATATGACCTTACTAAAGTTGGTCGTATGAAAATGAACCATAAATTAGGTCTAGATATCCCTGAATATGCAACTGTACTTACTGCTGAAGATCTTATCAATGTTGTAAAATACCTTATCAAAGTGAAGAATGGTAAAGGGCATATTGATGATAGAGATCACTTAGGTAACAGAAGAATTAGAGCCATTGGTGAGCTTCTTGGTAATGAGTTACACAATGGTCTCATTAAGATGCAAAAAGCAATTCGTGATAAAATGACAACGGTATCTGGTACCATTGATGAGCTTATGCCACATGATTTGGTAAACTCTAAAATGATTACCAATACAATTTTAGAATTTTTCTCATCAGGACAACTTTCTCAGTTTATGGACCAGACGAATCCACTTTCAGAAGTGACACATAAAAGAAGACTTTCTGCACTTGGTGAAGGTGGTC
The DNA here is from genome assembly GCA_011330645.1 of Campylobacterota bacterium. Lineage (GTDB taxonomy): Bacteria > Campylobacterota > Campylobacteria > Campylobacterales > Sulfurovaceae > Sulfurovum. The sequence continues at coordinate 6,200 of DRQB01000158.1, forward strand.
TTGTGAAAGAAAGAGCCGGTTTTGAAGTAAGGGATGTACACCCTACTCACTATGGTCGTATCTGTCCGATTGAGACGCCAGAGGGACAAAATATTGGTCTTATCAATACATTGGCTACCTACTCTAAAGTAAATGAACATGGATTTATTGAAGCACCTTATAAAGTGGTGAAAGATTGTCAAGTGACAGATGAAATCGTTTATATTACTGCAACACAAGAAGAAGATAAGTGTATCGCACCTGCTTCTACTGTGGTAAGCGAAGATGGTATGATTGTTGAAGACTTGATTGAAACAAGACTCAATGGTAACATCGAATTGAATGATGCGAAACGTGTTGATCTTATCGATATTTCTCCATTAATGATTTCTGGTTCGGCTGCCGCATTGATTCCATTCTTGGAACATGATGATGCCAACCGTGCATTGATGGGGTCAAACATGCAACGTCAAGCAGTACCTTTACTTAAAACAGATGCACCAGTGGTTGGAACAGGTATGGAAGCTATCGTATCTCGTGATGCATGGGAAGCAGTAAAAGCAAAACGACCAGGAACGGTTGAAAAGGTCGATGCAAAAAATATTTATGTCATGGGTGAAGATGAGTCAGGTGTATTTATCGACCATTATCCATTAGAAAAAAATATGAGAACCAACCAAAATACAACCTTTACACAAACACCAATTGTGAAATTGGGTGATAAAATAGAAGCCAAACAAATCATCGCAGATGGCGCAAATATGGATCAAGGTGAGCTTGCTATTGGTAAGAACATTATGGTCGCATTTATGCCTTGGTATGGATACAACTATGAGGATGCGATTATTATCTCTGAGAAAATCATTAGAGAAGATACCTTTACTTCTGTGCATACCTATGAGAAAGAAGTGGAAGCTAGAGAGCTTAAACATGGTACAGAAGAAATCACAAGAGATATCCCAAATATTCGTGAAGATGAGTTACTTCATTTGGATGAGTCAGGTATCGTTGAGCTTGGTACCTATGTGAAGCCAGGTATGATTCTTGTAGGTAAAGTAAGTCCTAAAGGTGAGATTAAACCAACACCAGAAGAGAGACTCTTACGTGCCATCTTTGGTGAAAAAGCAGGGCATGTGGTAAACAAATCACTTTACTGTCCAGCATCAATGGAAGGTGTGGTTGTTGATATCAAAGTCTTTACAAAAAAAGGTTATGAAAAAGATGCCCGTGCTATTCAAGCGTATGAAGAAGAAAAAGCTGTACTTGATGGAGACCACCATGATCAACTTCTTATGATAGATAGAGAAGAGATTTTACGTATTTCTCATTACTTATCGTCTCAAGAACTTGTAAAAGATGTGATGGTTGGTGAAACTGAATATAAATCAGGTTCGACAATTGCTGAAGAGACCATTAAAGAAATCAATAGATTTGCTCTTCGTGGTGTGGTGCAATCATATTCTGATACAGTACAAAAAGAGTATGAATCACTTAAGAATTACTTCTTGAAACAGAAAAAGAGACTTAAGAATGAACATGAAGAAAAATTAACTATTCTTGAAAAAGATGACATCCTTCCTTCAGGTGTGACTAAACTCGTTAAGATTTATATCGCAACTAAACGTAAGTTAAAAGTTGGGGATAAGATGGCGGGACGTCACGGAAACAAAGGTATTGTTTCTAACATCGTTCCAGAGATTGATATGCCATATATGGAAGATGGAAGACCTGTAGAGATCATCCTTAACCCACTAGGGGTACCTTCTCGTATGAACATCGGACAGATACTTGAGGTGCACCTTGGTCTTGTAGGTAAGAGACTCGGTGAGCAAATTCAAGAGATGTTTGATGCGAAGCAAGGTGACTTTGTGAAAGAACTTAGAGCGAAAATGATTGAGATTGCAGATGTGGCGAAACTCATGAATGCGAAAGAACTTTTAACCAATATGTCTGATGAGGATCTTATTAGATATGGTAGAGACTGGTCAACAGGTGTGAAGTTTGCTGCCCCTGTCTTTGAAGGGGCAAATCAAGCTGAGTTTGACAAGTTATTTGAGCTAGCTAAAATTGACTCAGATGGTAAAATGGTGCTCTTTGACGGTAAAACAGGTGAGAAGATGATAGAACGTGTGAACGTTGGATACATGTATATGTTGAAGCTTCACCACTTGGTTGATGAAAAAGCGCATGCACGTTCAACAGGGCCATACTCTCTTGTCACACAGCAACCAGTCGGTGGTAAAGCACTCTTTGGTGGACAGAGATTTGGAGAGATGGAAGTTTGGGCATTGGAAGCCTATGGTGCGGCACACATCCTTAAAGAAATGCTGACAATTAAGTCAGATGATGTTGAAGGTAGAGCAAGAGCATACAGAGCCATCACTAAAGGTGAGTCAGTACCAGAATCAGGTGTACCTGAGACGATGTTCGTCTTAACAAAAGAACTTCAAGCCTTAGGTCTTGATACAGAATTATATGAGAGTAAAAAAGAAGTGGAGGGTGAAAATGAGTAAGTTTTTAGAGAATTTAACACCAATAGATCTTAATAGTGAAGAGAGACCAAAGGATATTGCAGCCTTACAACTAAGAGTTGCAAGCCCGGAGAAAGTACTTTCTTGGTCGTATGGTGAAGTAAAAAAACCAGAAACAATTAACTATAGAACCCTTAAACCAGAGCGCGATGGACTTTTCTGTGCGAAAATTTTTGGACCGATTAGAGACTATGAGTGTCTTTGTGGTAAATACAAAAAGATGCGTTACAAAGGTGTCGTGTGTGAAAAATGTGGTGTTGAAGTAACAAGCTCAAAAGTAAGAAGAAACAGAATGGGTCATATTGACCTTATTGCACCTGTGGCACACATTTGGTATGTCTCTTCATTGCCATCACGTATTGGTACACTTCTTGGTGTAAAAATGAAAGACCTTGAACGTGTACTTTACTATGAAGCATACATTGTAAAAACGCCAGGTGAAGCATCGTATGATAATGAAGGTCTAAACCCATTGGCGAAGTATGATGTGCTCAATGAAGAGCAATATCAGCAAATCGTACAACGTTTTGGAGATACCGGACTTGATGCACGTATGGGTGGAGAAGTTGTACAAGAGCTTCTTGCTGATCTTGATCTTGTTGAAATGTTTACACAACTTAAACTTGATATAGAGGCAACAAAATCTGAAGCCAAAAGAAAAACCATTGTTAAAAGATTGAAAGTAATTGAAGCGTTCCTTCACTCAGGAAACAGACCAGAGTGGATGATGTTGACACAATTGCCAGTACTCCCACCAGACTTGAGACCACTTGTAAGTCTTGATGGTGGAAAGTTTGCCGTTTCGGATGTAAACGACCTCTATAGAAGAGTCATCAACCGTAACCAACGTTTGAAAAGACTTGTGGAGCTTGATGCACCGGAGATTATCGTTAGAAACGAAAAACGTATGCTTCAAGAGGCTGTAGATGCGTTATTTGACAATGGTAGACGTGGTAATGCCGTTAAAGGTGCCAACAAAAGACCATTAAAGTCACTTTCAGAGGTGATTAAAGGTAAACAAGGACGTTTCCGTCAAAACCTTCTTGGTAAACGTGTTGACTTCTCTGGACGTTCTGTTATTGTCGTTGGACCGGATTTACGTATGGATCAGTGTGGTCTTCCAAAAATTATGGCAATCGAACTCTTTAAGCCACACTTGATGGCGAAACTTGAAGAGAAGGGGTATGCAACAACGCTTAAACAAGCGAAGAAAATGATTGAAACACAAGAGAATGAAGTATGGGAATGTTTAGAAGAGGTTGTTGATAACTACCCAATCTTATTAAACCGTGCACCTACACTTCACAAATTGTCAATTCAAGCTTTCCACCCAAGATTGATTGAGGGTAAAGCGATTCAATTACACCCACTTGTATGTTCTGCATTTAACGCCGACTTCGATGGGGATCAGATGGCGGTACACGTACCACTTTCAGATGAGGCTATTGCAGAAGCAAAAGTATTGATGCTTGCATCAATGAATATTCTTCTTCCTGCATCAGGTAAAGCGATTGCCGTACCTTCTCAGGATATGATTTTAGGTCTTTACTACCTAACACTTGAGAAGAATGATGTCAAAGGTGAAAATAAACTTTTTGCCAATGTAGAAGAGGTAGAAATTGCATTTGAACAGAATGCTCTTGACCTTAATGCACGTATTAGAACAGTCCTTGATGGGAAAATTGTAAAATCTACAGCAGGTAGATTAATTTTGAAATCAATCATTCCTGATTATGTACCAGAAAAATACTGGAACAAAGTACTTAAGAAAAAAGATATTGGTATTTTGGTTGACTACATCTATAAAATAGGTGCTGTGGCTGAGACAGCTGGTTTCCTTGATAACTTAAAAGATATGGGTTTCAAATATGCAACGAAAGTTGGGGTTTCTATTTCTATCAAAGATATTATTATCCCTGATGAAAAAGTACCTAATGTTATTGCTGCAAAAGAAAAAGTAAAAGAGATACAAAGACAGTTTGGTGCGGGATTATTAACCGACCAAGAGCGTTATAACAAAATTATTGATATTTGGACAGACTCTAACAATAGTATTGCTGGAAGTCTTATGTCTCTTATTAAAGCAGATAAAGATGGGTTTAACTCAGTACATATGATGGCTGACTCAGGGGCGAGAGGTTCTGCAGCTCAGATACGTCAACTTTCTGGTATGAGGGGACTCATGGCAAAATCGGATGGATCTATTATTGAAACACCTATTACGTCAAACTTCCGTGAAGGTCTAAATGTACTTGAATACTTTATTTCAACACACGGTGCGAGAAAAGGTCTTGCCGATACAGCACTGAAAACAGCCAATGCGGGTTACTTGACTAGAAAATTGATTGATGTTGCACAAAACGTAAAAGTTGCTATGTCAGATTGTGGTACACATGAAGGTGTGGAAGTATCTGATATTGTTGTAGGTAATGAGATGATTGAACCGCTTTCAGATCGTATCTATGGTAGAGTTTTGGCAGAAGATATCATCGACCCTATTACTTCAGAGGTATTGGTGAATGAAGGTACAATGATTGATGAAGAGACTGCAACACGTGTACAAGAAGCAGGTGTACGTTCCGTAGTTATGAGAGCACCATCAACCTGTAAAGCACCTAAAGGTATCTGTGCGAAATGTTATGGACTTAACATGGCAGATAACAAGATTGTGAAACGTGGTGAAGCCGTGGGTGTTATTGCCGCACAATCCATTGGGGAACCTGGTACACAGCTTACACTTCGTACCTTCCACACCGGTGGTACGGCAACAGCAGGTAAAGAAGAGCGTTCTGTTGTAGCAACCAAAGAAGGTTTTGTAAGATACTACAACTTGAATGTTTATAAAAATACAGAAGGTAATCTGATCGTTGCCAACAGAAGAAATGCAGGGGTTCTTTTGGTTGAACCAAAAATCAAAGCAGTGACTTCTGGTACAGTATCTGTTGTGATAGGACATGATGAAATTGTTGTGTCAGTAGTCGCAAAAGGGAAAGATGAAGTTAAGTATAATCTTAGAAAATCTGATGTGGCAAAATCAAATGAACTTGCAGGAGTTACCGGTAAAATAGAAGGAAAACTCTACTTGCCATTGAATGATGGTGACAAAGTAGAAGAAGGTGATTCTATTGTAGAAGTGATTAAAGAGGGCTGGTCTGTACCTGCGCGTATTCCTTTTGCCTCAGAATTGAAAGTTGAAGATGGGGCACCTGTTACACAAGAGGTTGTTTCCGAATCAAAAGGAACGGTGAAATTCTTCTTGCTTAAAGGAGATTACCTTGAAGCACATGATAGTATTAAAGAAGGTGCAAAAGTAGAAGAAAAAGGTCTCTTCGCAGTCGTTGTTGATGAAAATAACAGAGAGGCAGCAAGACACTATATTTCAAGAGGTTCTGTGCTTAAAGTAGCAAATAATGCTATTGTAGAGAGAGGTGAAACACTTTCTGCTCCTGAAGTAGCAACACAAGTTGTTATTGCTGAATGGGATCCATATTCTGAGCCTATTATCGCCGAACAAAAAGGAACATTGAAATTTGAAGATATTATTCCTGGTGTGACTGCGGTAGAGCAGTTTGATGAAGTTACTGGAGATACGAGACTTGAATTAAACGAATATATACCAGCAGCATATAAGCCAGCAATTATTCTTGCTACAGAGAGTGGTGAGCTTATTCGTTATCAACTTGATCCTAAAACGATCTTATTTGTGAATGATGGTGCTACTGTAAGTATCGCAGATATCTTGGCAAAAACACCAAAAGCAGCGATTAAATCACAAGATATTACCGGGGGTCTTCCAAGAGTATCTGAACTCTTTGAGGCAAGACGTCCAAAAGATATCGCGATGATTGCACAAATTGATGGTGTGGTAAGCTTTGGTAAACCTTTACGTGGTAAAGAGAGATTGATTGTCTCAGGAGACAATGGTCAAATTACTGAGCAGTTTGTAGATAAAAACAAAGTGGCACTTGTACATACGGGTGATTATGTGCATGCTGGTGAAAAATTGACTGATGGTATCATCTCAAGTCATGACATTCTTGCAGCACTTGGTGAGAAAGCATTGTATGAATATATTGTATCAGAAGTGCAAATGGTTTACCGTCGTCAAGGGGTTAACATCTCAGATAAACACATCGAGATTGTGACTTCACAGATGATGAGACAGGTAAAAGTAGTTGAGTCTGGTGACTCTAAATTTATTGCAGGAGACATCATCTCTCGTCGTAAGTTCCAAGAAGAGAATGAATCTGTTATTAAACTTGGTGGTGAACCAGCGATTGCTGAACCAATGTTAGTAGGTATTACACGTTCAGCAGTTGGTGCAGATTCTATTATCTCTGCGGCATCATTCCAAGATACAACAAAAGTATTGACATCTGCTTCTATTGCAGGTACGGTTGATAAACTTGAAGATCTTAAAGAAAACGTTGTTATTGGTCGTCTTATCCCAGTGGGTACAGGTATGATTGATAATGATGATATCAAATTCGAGAGTGCTGAATAAGTATTTCTCTTGACTGTTTCTAGCACTTGCTAGGAGCAGTATAAAATAACACATCCTTTCTCCTTAATTTAACTATAGAACCCTCTGAGTAACCTAGGCGTTCACAACATCACTAGCTTTTGTCTAGGCTAGGCACTCTTTTGAAGTCCTAGCCTTAGCTAAGTCAAAAAAGAGTAACAACGCATAGGCGAAAGCTAGTGATGCCCGAAGGATGGGCTTTGTAAACGCAATCTTGCACAAGATATTTACTTCGTCTTAGCTATGGCTAGGACTCATAAATCTCTTGCACAATCTTACGTTTGCAAAAGCCATTGTGAATGCCTAGGTTACTCAGAGGGTTCTATAAGAAAAACTAAAGAATATTTCGATATAATATGCCTCCAAAAATCTGCGCGATTTAGGCTAGATAAAAGCGTTTTTTGAACGTTTTTATATGGTGTAACAGCCAGATTCAATTCAAACTAATCCATGCAGATGGAAATACATTAAAGGAAAATAATTTGCCTACAATTAACCAATTGATTCGTAAAGAACGTAAAAAGCAAGTGAAAAAATCAAAATCACCTGCACTCGTAAAATGTCCTCAAAGAAGAGGCGTATGTACTAGAGTTTACACAACAACTCCAAAGAAACCTAACTCAGCTTTGAGAAAAGTTGCAAAAGTTAGATTAACATCAGGATTTGAAGTAATCTCATACATCGGTGGTGAGGGTCACAACCTTCAAGAGCACTCTATCGTACTAGTACGTGGGGGAAGAATTAAAGATTTACCTGGTGTGAAGTATCACATCGTTCGTGGTGCACTAGATGCGTCAGGAGTAAATGGTAGAACTGTTGCTCGTTCTAAATACGGAACGAAAAAACCTAAGAACTAGAAAACTAAAAAGTAATCTATTTACTTAGTATGTTGACACTGGGTTCTCTGCAGCAGAGAACTAACGAAATATGTTTCGTATGTAAAAAGTGAGAGCTGAATAACATTGAGTATCAGTCCATGACTGAGAAGCAATAACAGAAACTTGTTTAAAGTTTTTGAGTAAATTATAATAATTGAAGGAAGAACAATGAGAAGAAGAAAAGCTCCCGTTAGACCGGTACTGCCAGATCCAGTATACGGTTCTAAAGTATTAACAAAATTTATCAATGCAGTAATG
>DRQB01000159.1 GCA_011330645.1 Campylobacterota bacterium
GTCAAACTCTGTAAGTGGTAAAAACATTGCACCACATGTAAAGAACTTCGTTATGGTAAGTTCTGGTAAAGGTGGGGTTGGTAAATCAACAACTTCAGTAAACTTGGCAATTGCTATGGCAATGCAGGGTAAAAAAGTTGGACTTCTCGATGCAGATATCTATGGACCAAACATTCCTCGAATGATGGGTGTGAATGGTCAAAAACCAGAAATCCAAGGAAACAAAGTACAGCCTCTTAAAGCATACGGTGTTGAAATCATGTCTATGGGTTCTCTTATGGAAGATGGACAGTCTCTTATCTGGAGAGGGTCTATGATTATGAAAGCGATTGAGCAGTTCTTAAGAGACATTCTTTGGTCTGAACTGGATGTACTAGTGATAGATATGCCTCCAGGAACAGGTGATGCGCAACTTACACTTGCACAGTCTGTGCCAGTAACAGCAGGTATCACGGTAACAACACCACAAGAGGTATCTCTTGATGATTCACGTCGTTCACTCGATATGTTCCAAAAGTTACATATTCCAACGGCTGGTATTATAGAAAATATGTCAGGATTCATCTGTCCATCATGTGACACTGAGTCAGACATCTTTGGTATGGGTACAACTGTACCAGTAGCCAAAGAGTATGACACAGAAGTGATTGCGCGTATCCCAATAGAGCCTGCTATTAGAGTAGGTGGAGATACTGGTATGCCAGTGACTTACCACAAGCCAGACTCAGAGACTGCAAAACGTTACCAAGAAGCAGCGTCTAAACTACTAGCATTTATAGACAAAGTAAATGCAGAAGGTGGAGCAGACAACTCAGCTGTACAACCTACTACCCCTCCAGGTGTAAGTGCTTGTAGTACAGGTGTTGGAGCTGCAAGTGCGCCGGCTAAAGAAGCGCCGAAGAGTAATGATGAGAGCTGTGGCACAGGCTGCGGCTGCCATTAAGCCAGTTATTTCACTGCATCTTTGACCAAACGGCTTCGTTCCGTTTGGTCACTTACTATCAGTAAGTTCCTGCTCTACACTCACGCCGTTTAGCCAAATCTACAGCAAACTAACAGGCTTAAACCTAGTTATTATACTTCGTACTATTTCGTCACCAATCTTCAAAACAAATCTAACAACAACTAAAGCGAAACAGTTATTCGTTTTTTATTTTAGAAAAAAACTTACGCTTTCTCCGCCATTTCTTTACTTACACCCATAAAGTGATCATAGTTTTCTGCGTAGTTGTCGAAGTTTTCTTCGAGCATGAGTCTGTATTGGTTGGTGAAGAAGTCTAGTACTTCTTTTTTTTCTTTCTTCATGTCCTCACCACTTTTAAAGCCTGCTGCTGTCACCCAAGCGTTAAAACGTGATGCAGCAAACATGAGGGAGTTACTTGCCAATCCTGGGTGGATTTGTGCATTAACGTGACCGTTGGCTAATGCAATGTGTGCATCGGCTCTTTCATAAAATTTTTCATCAACTTGATTTTCTTGTGTATTTGACATATATATTCCTTGTATCATTTTAGGTATTGTACATTCATTTATGTCAAATCACAGCATTAAGGTATAATTTGTTTTAGATTTTATTTGAAGGTGTTACATGAAAATCGTTTTATTTTGTTTGGTATGGATACAGTCTTTTGCTTTGGTGTTAGAAAATCCAGTGCAGATAGCGGGCAAAACTTATACGATTGTACATGAATCTTATAATGAATATGGAGATAAAGGTATAGAAATGAAGCTTTATCAAACTGAAGTAAATAAAGATGCTCTACCACTTTTTAGTTTCACACTGGAAAATCAATCAGGTAGTTGTGGTGCTAAAAGTACACAAGATGGAATGTATGAGATAAATGGGACACATATGACACTTTATACCCATTGGGATAGAAGTGGACGGGAATATAATGCTCCTAGAGGTGATAGGATTCAGCACTATGAAATAGATAAAAACGGTACAGTTACTTTTAAAGATGGAAAACTGTACATTGAACGTCAAGCAAAAAGCTATGATAAAGAGAGTGGGATGCTGTTTTTGTTTAAAGAAGCAGTAAGTCCAGCTCAAAAAGAAAGTCTCAAACAGTATATCAAAAGAGTTGAAGAGATTTTTGAAGGAAAATTTGTGTTTGGAAAGGAAGCAAAACAGTTACACGAAAAAGTAGACCAAGCACTCATGAAAAAAAAGCAAACACGCTGGAAATAATAGTATAATACGAGCAATTAATATCATACACAGGACACTTACATGAGCAATGCAGACAAACTCAAAAATCTTTTAGAATTAGAAATCATTCCAGACCTAGAAGCAGCAATAGATGAACTTTTTGAAGCCATCGATAAATCAAAAACAGCTTCAACAAGCCAAAAAGAAGACCTTGAAGAGATGCGCGAGATGCGTACGGAGTGCTTTGCTATCGTTGAAGAACTTGGTCGCAATGAACTAGAAGAGGATGAAGTAGATGAACTTCTTGCTGAACTCATTGAAATGAAAACGGAAGAGGAGTAATCCTTTTCTTCCCTTCTCGTATATACCCACTTCCCCTTTCTTTCTTTTACTTCGTAGCCATTTAAGACTCTTTTTATCTTAGTTATATTATATTGACATTATCAAACCTCTCGGGGCGCTGTGTTTCTCTTTTTGGGAAGCACGGCTGAGATAGCTGAAAATAGCTTGTCCCGTCGAACTTGAACTGGTTAAGACCAGCGTAAGGAAGAGATTGTGACACTACACCAAGTGAATCATTTGA
>DRQB01000160.1 GCA_011330645.1 Campylobacterota bacterium
ATGAAGCCTATAAAATCTCTCATCGTACCTTTCGTGCCGTCAAAGAAAATTTAGGGTTTTCATTGTTGTATAATGTCATAGCTGTACCACTTGCAGTGCTAGGCTATGTCAATCCACTCGTTGCCGCGCTTTCCATGAGTCTAAGTTCATTGGTCGTAGTCAGTAACTCATTGCGTATTAAACATTTAAAATTGAAGGATAAATAGTGTCAGAAAATATTGTTATTTTAATGATTGGGGTTTCTACCTTTTTGGGAGCATTGGGACTTATTGCTTTGATCTGGGCTGTAAAAACAGGGCAATTTGATGACCATAGTAAATTCATTGATGCCGTACGTCATGACAATGAAGAAGATTTACAAGATGCAGCCATGATGGAAGAGAAGAAAAAACAACACCGACAAAAGAAAAAGTTAGATAAACAAAACTATATGCCGCCTGATTAATGCAATACTATTTAAAGGTTGCAATATACTCTGCAAGTTCCTTCATCTCTTTATCTTTGAGTCTTGCTACTTGCATTTTCATTAACGAGCCATAACCATAACTATTTTGTTTGCCTTTGGCATAACGTTTTATTTGTGTATATATTTGTGAGACACTTTGTCCTTTAAGTATGCCTGACTTTCCTAACGCACTCTTTTCTCCATGGCTACCATGACATTCTGCACATTGCAAATAGAGTGTCGAAGCATCACACCATAACCATGCAGTACTTATAATGATAAAAAAAGTTATTTTTTTCATAGGTATCTCTTATATAATTTTTCGGCATTATATCAATACTTTGATTAATCAAGTTTATCTTTGTAAAAACTATGTTATTATTATATGAATAAATATTAAAAGGCAAATTATGACTCTTAAAAACGTATTAATCACAACACTTTTACTTTCAAATACTGTACATGCCGAAAATAGCATAGGCATTGATATTAATAATGAAGATGTTGAAATACTTGCTTCAGTGAATTTAAATACCCTTGCTGACTATGCAAATGGGACAACATATGTTTTGGATGCGAACTACCTACGTACAGATGGAGACAATATGACACGTATAGGTTTCTCTGGACAAAATAGACTACAAGGTGTAGAGGGACTCACACTTGCTTTTGGGCTCAAAGGGGTTTTTGCAAGTAATTTTTTGGCTTTCCCACTCATGGCAAAAGCCATCTATGAGCTTCCACTTAATGACAGTATCCCAAGTACTTCTCTCTCTTTAAATGTAGCCTATGCCCCTTCAGTACTCTCTTTTAGAGATGCCGATAACTATACTGACTTTAGACTTGAAGCCGATATGGAAGTAATTTCAAATATTCATCTTTTTACAGGATACCGTAATATTTCTACAAATTACAACAACAATGACCAAACCTTTAATAATAGCTTTTATGGTGGATTAAAACTTAGTTTTTAGTGTTATAATTCTACTAACATACCATACAAAGAGGGAAAACAATGACCATTTTAGTTACAGGAGGTGCGGGCTATATTGGATCGCATACTACCATACTGCTCATTGAAGCAGGATATGATGTTATTATTTTTGATAATTTTTCAAATGCCTCCAAGGAAAGTATAAAAAGAGTAGAAAAAATTGTTGGACAAAATATTACACTCATTGAAGGTGATATCCGAAACAAAACAGATTTAGAAAAAGTCTTTGAAAACTATAGTATTGATGCAGTCATTCATTTTGCAGGACTTAAAGCAGTGGGAGAATCTGTTGAGAAACCTCTCACCTATTATGACAACAATATTTACGGAACCATTGTACTCTGCGAGACAATGGCAAAATACAATTGTAAATCCATCGTTTTTTCTTCTTCAGCTACAGTCTATGGTGATCCACATACTACACCAATCAAAGAAGATTTTCCTCTTTCTGCTACAAATCCCTATGGACGCTCTAAGCTTTTTATTGAAGAGATGTTACGTGATTTACATCTCTCTGACAACACATGGAACATCGTACTTTTGCGCTACTTTAATCCTGTAGGTGCGCATAGTTCAGCTACTATAGGGGAAGCCCCTCAAGGCATCCCTAACAATCTTATGCCTTTTATTGCACAAACTGCTGTAGGCAAACGTGCTTGTCTCTCTGTATTTGGTGATGACTATGATACACATGATGGTACAGGAGTGAGAGACTACATCCATGTGATGGATTTAGCTGATGGGCATGTCAAAGCTTTAAATATTATAAAAAAACTGTCTGAAGTCATGACTATTAATTTGGGTACAGGTGTAGGGTATTCGGTACTTGATATGGTGAAAGCCTTTGAAAAAGCTTCAAAAAAAGAGGTACCCTACTGTATTGCGCCAAGACGTGCTGGAGATATTGCAAAATGTTTTGCTGACCCCACTTATGCCAAAGAAATACTTGGATGGGAAGCCCAAAAAGGGCTTGAACAGATGTGTGAAGACAGTTGGAGATGGCAATCAAATAATCCAAATGGATATAAGGAAGAAGATTAATGGTAAGACAAATAGAAAAAAGTATTTTTAGAGAGTATGATATTCGCGGTATTTTTGAGAAAGAACTTCATGAAACTTCTGTGAAACTCATAGGCTATTATTTGGGTCAAAAAGTGGGTGGTAATAAAGTCGTCTCCATTGGCTATGATGCACGTTCTCATTCTCCCATTTTGAGAGACTACCTTACTTCTGGACTCAATGCAGCTGGATGTAGAGTGCTTGATATGGGTATGGTAGCCACACCTGTGAATTATTATTCTAACTATATCAACTTTGATGGTGTCAGTACAGATGCCTCTGTGATGATTACAGGTTCACATAACCCAAGTGAATATAACGGATTTAAAATTACTGTAAACAAAAGTCCTTTCTTTGGGGCAGATATCTATGCACTAGGTGATGAAATCGTTGCAAATCAAGATAAAGTCATTCCTTACGATACAAGCAAAACAGATATTGATGTCAAAACGCCTTATATAGACTTTATGGTTAAAGAATTCTCTCATCTCAAAGGACTCGATAAAAAACTGGTAATTGATGCAGGTAACGGTGTGGCAGATACTGTAATTACAAAAATATTTGATGCCTTAGACTTCGATTATGAAGGTCTCTATCTTGAACCAGATGGCACTTTCCCTAACCATCACCCTGACCCATCGGTGGAAACAAACCTTGTCGATGTTAAAGCGGTCTTAGCAAAAAATGGAGATATCGCTTTTGCCTATGATGGAGATGCTGACCGTATCGCTGTACTTACCCATAAGTATAACATCAAAGGTGATCAAATGGCACTCCTCTATGCTATGAAAATGCAAAATCCTACCGTTATTGGAGAAGTTAAATGTTCCCAAGTCATGTATGATGAACTTGAACGTCGTGGGGCTACTGCAATCATGTACAAGACAGGACACTCTAACCTCAAAGTGAAAATGAAAGAGACAGGTGCCGACCTTGCCTGTGAAGTTTCTGGACATATTTTCTTTAAACATCGTTATTTTGGATATGATGATGCCATCTATGCAACACTTCGTATGTTAGAGCTTGTTGCAGATGGTATTGACTTAGATAAGGAACTCGATGCCCTCCCTCAAGTTTTCTCTACAGAAGAGATTAAAGTAGAAACCACAGAAGAAGAGAAATTTCTCATTATTAACAAAGTCAAAGCATTACTGAAAAATCCTCCAAGTGATTTCCCTAAAATTCTTAATATTATTGATGTTGACGGTGTCCGTATCAACTTTGAAAAAGGCTGGGGACTTGTCCGTGCGAGCAATACCACACCTGTACTCGTTACACGATTTGAATCTACAAATGAGACATTGGCAAAAACCTATGAAGAAGAAGTCAATAAACTCATTATGCAAGCCAAAGCATTGTTATGAAAAATAAACTCTATTTTAAACTCAAAAATAAGAAAGTACAAGAAGCCGCCTTTAGTGCCATACTCGAAGAACAAAAACATATAGGCTACTATGCCCTACCAGAACAAGACATCTCGCCCATCCTGACTTATGCAAAAAGTATTCCTGATGACATAGAAAACGTTGCTGTCATAGGCATAGGAGGAAGTTCACTCGGTGCAAAAGCTGTCTATGAATTTATCAAGCCTACAAAAAAACTAAAACGTAAACTTTACTTTTTTGAGAGTACAGACCCTCTCAATATTACCACTTTGCTTTCAAAACTAAATCTACAAAAGACCCACTTTCTTGTCATTTCAAAATCAGGTACGACAATAGAAACTTTTTCAATTTATAAATATATCTATTCTCTCCAAAACAATCCAGATGTGTATACATTTATCACAGATCCACATTCTCCACTTGAAAAATATGCAAATGAAATTGGTGCATCTATTCTCTATTTACCTGAAAATGTGGGAGGAAGATTTTCTGTGCTCTCCACAGTAGGTCTTGTACCCCTTGCACTTTCTGGTATAGATATACAGGCTTTATTAGATGGTGCAGACACACTCAAAAAAAGCTTTTTTGGTGCAGGCTATATGAAAGACACGTTACTCAAAAAAGCTGTCTATTATGCCCGACATCATGGGCAATACCGTATCAACTGTATTTTTGCCTATAGTGAGACACTCAAATATTTTTGTGAATGGTATGTGCAACTTTGGGGTGAAAGTTTAGGGAAAAAACAACGCCACTCTGCTTTTAACGTAGGTCTTACACCCATAGGACTCATTGGACCAAAAGACCAACACTCATTCTTACAACTTATTATGGAAGGTACACGTAACAAATCTGTAACTTTTATCAAAATAGAAGATTTTCAAGATGAAATTCTCATTCCTGATATTTCCCTACCTCATTTAGGATCTTTAGACAGCCTCAATAATCTTCCTTTTTCAAAACTGATTAATATGCAATGTGACTCTGTGATAGAGGCTCTTTTAGAGGAAGATATTCCCCTTGACAGCATTTCTATTTCTAAAGTCAATGAAGGTAATATTGGTGCATTAATGTATTACTATGAACTCCTCACTTCTTTAGTCGGTGAGCTCATAGATGTCAATACCTATGACCAACCTGGTGTTGAAGCAGGAAAACAAATTTTAAAGAAAAAGTTAAGTTCAATCTTAGGGTAATGCTTGTGTAACGTTTCTTTGGCTATAATTATCTCTATAATTTAGGGAGCAAGTTGAAAAATGATTAAAAAATGTTTATTCCCCGCAGCAGGGTATGGTACACGCTTTTTACCTGCAACAAAAGCGACACCAAAAGAGATGCTACCAATCCTGACAAAACCACTCATCCAATATGGGGTAGAAGAAGCTGTTGAAGCAGGTATACATACCATGGCTATTATTACAGGTCGAGGGAAACGTGCTATAGAAGATCACTTTGATATTTCGTATGAATTAGAACATCAAATCAAAGGTGAATCAAAAGAAAACCTACTCACTGAAATACGCTCACTGATTTCAAGTTGTACATTTTCTTATACCCGTCAAATAGAAATGAAGGGATTAGGTCATGCCATTCTCACAGGCGAAACCCTCATAGGGGATGAACCCTTTGCAGTCCTTCTTGCTGATGACCTTTGTACCCATGAAGAAGATTCGGTACTTAAGCAAATGATAGATGTCTATGAAAAATATCAATGTTCCATTATTGCCATAGAAGAAGTAGCAATGGAAGACACTAACAAATATGGTGTTATAGCTGGAGAACTTGTAGACAACACTACAAACACATACCGCGTTACAGACATGGTAGAAAAACCCGATTCAAAAGATGCACCTACGAATATGGCGATTATTGGTAGATATATTTTAACTCCTGACATTTTTGATATTTTGAGAGAAACAAAACCTGGTAAAGGTGGAGAAATACAAATTACAGATGCCCTTTTAGAACAAGCGAAACAGGGAAATGTCATCGCATATAAATTTAAAGGCACACGTTTTGACTGTGGTTCTGTGGAAGGGTTTGTAGAAGCCACCAATTATTTTTATCAAGGAGTGCATTAAATGACAAATATTATCTTATGTGGAGGCTCTGGTACACGATTATGGCCTATAAGCCGTACACTGATGCCCAAACAATTTGTAAAACTTTTCAATAATGAATCACTTTTTCAACTCACTGTTAAACGGAACATACAATCATGTGAAAAACAATTTATTGTATCTAATTCAGAACAATACTTTTTAGCAATTGATCAGTTAGAAGAACTTTCTTCAACAAACAATAAATTTTTACTTGAACCTATTGGGAGAAATACCGCTCCTGCTATTACTCTTGCCTGTTTAGCATTAGATCCAAATGAGATTGTGCTCGTTTCGTCTTCCGATCATCTTATCAAAAATGAATCTGCTTATCAAAAAGTTTTACTAGAAGCAGAAAAATTAGCTTCACAAAATAACCTTGTTACATTTGGGATTACACCAGAATACCCAGAAACAGGTTATGGATATATAGAAGCAGAAAATGTGAATGTAAAAGCTTTTCATGAAAAACCTGATGTTATCACAGCACAAAAATATATAGATGCAGGAAATTTTTACTGGAATTCTGGTATATTTTGTTTCAAAGCTGGTGTATTTTTAGAAGAACTTAATCGCTATTCCCCAGAAATATATGAAAAATCAAAAATAGCATATGAAAATGCAAAAAATGATGATATGTTACGAATCAACCATGAAGATATGTTAGCCATACCTGAGAATAGTATTGATTATGCTGTCATGGAAAAATCTTCAAAAGTAAAAGTTGTTTCAGCAAATATTGCCTGGTCAGATCTTGGAAGTTTTGATGCACTTTCACAAGAATTTAAAAAAGATGAAAGTGGTAATACGATTAATGACAATCTTATTGCAATAAACTCAACGAACAACTTTGTTTATACAAAAGATAGATTAATCTCATTGGTTGGTATTGATGACCTAATAGTTGTTGATACAGCTGATGCTTTACTTATTAGCAAAAAAGGAGATTCTCAAAAGATTAAGGATATTGTTAAGGAGTTGAGGGGAAGAGAAAGTGATTTACATCATATACATATGACTGCACATCGTCCTTGGGGAACATATACTATTCTAGAAGATACACCAGGATATAAAATTAAAAGAATTGTAGTCAAGCCAGGGAAACGTCTCTCTTTACAAAAACACTTCCACAGAAGTGAACACTGGATAGTAGTAAGTGGGACAGCTACTGTTACTGTAGGTAATGAAATAAAAACTGTCAGACCAAATGAAAGTACTTATATCAAAATGGGTGAAATTCATAGACTTGAAAATGAAGGTAAAATAGATGTGGTTCTTATTGAAGCTCAAGTAGGAGAATACACAGGTGAAGATGATATTGTGAGAATTGAAGATGATTTTAAAAGGTGTTAAATGAAAGATATGATTCTGGCTGTTTGGGCATACCGATATTTCATCATATCATCCATAAAAACAGAGTTTAAATCTCGTTTTGTACGAAGTAAACTTGGTGCTATTTGGATGATACTCCATCCTCTTGCACAAGTACTTGTCTATGCACTTATACTTTCACAGATTATGACAGCAAAACTGCCTGGTGTTGCAACTCAGTATGCTTACCCAGTATACATTCTCTCTGGGATAATAGGCTGGACTCTTTTTGCTGAAATACTAGGAAAATCTTTAAATGTATTCATATCAAATGGAAACTTACTTAAAAAGATGTCTTTTCCAAAACTAGCCCTTCCTCTCATAACCATAGGAACTGCACTTGTCAACTTCACGATCTTTCTTGTAGTGATGTTTGTTGTTTTTGGGTTTCTTGGACATCTACCCATTCATGCATTGCAGTGGTTACCTCTTCTCACTCTCCTCACTCTTATGCTTGCTATAGGCATAGGACTTTTTCTTGGTACTTTAAATGTATTTATCCGTGATATAGGGCAATTTATGGAAGTAGTATTGAACTTCTGGTTTTGGTTAACTCCTGTTGTCTATATGGTATCTATAGTTCCAGAAAAATACCATGAACTTTTTATGCTTAATCCTATGACAGGTATAGTGATGGGCTTTCAAAATGTGTTACTTTATGACAAATCTCCAGACTTAAGTATTCTTATCTACCCTACACTATTTGCTTTAGTGAGTATGTCTTTTGCTATGGTAATGTTTTATAAAGCTCGTGAAGAGATGGCAGATGTACTATGAATAATGTACTAGAAGTAAAAAACATAAGTAAATCGTTCAAAGACTACTCAAGTGAATGGGCTAGAGTCTTTTCATGGTTTGGACTTAATGCTAAACCACTAGAAGAGCACCATATACTTAAACACATAAGCTTTAACATAGCTCCAGGTGAAGCAGTCGGGATAGTAGGACAAAATGGTGCAGGTAAAAGTACACTTCTTAAAATCATAACAGGGACACTCAAGCCTTCCGAAGGTTATATACATATAAACGGTCGCATATCCGCTATATTAGAACTTGGTATGGGTTTTCATCCTGATCTAACAGGAAGACAAAATGTCTACCACTCTGCAGGGCTTATGGGATTTACTCATGAGCAGATAGATGCAGTAATGAATGATATAGAAGAATTTGCTGAAATAGGGGAATACTTTGACCAGCCTGTTAGAACTTACTCCAGTGGTATGCAGATGCGTGTTGCGTTTGGTGTAGCAACTATGTACAGACCAGAGATGCTCATAGTAGATGAAGCACTCTCTGTTGGAGATGCTTACTTCCAGCATAAAAGTTTTGAGCGTATACGAGAATTTCAAGAAAAAGGGACAACATTACTGATAGTTTCACATGACCGTGGTGCTATCCAAGCTATCTGTGATAGAGCCATACTCATAGAGAAAGGTGCTATTATAAAAGATGGCGATCCAGAAGTTGTTATGGATTTTTATAATGCTCTTATAGCTGAAAAAGAGAACTCCACAGTAAAACAGCTTGAGAAAGAAGATGGAAAAATAGAAACTATTTCTGGTACGGGTGAAGCAACTGTAGAAGAGATAGGGATTTATGATGTAAATGGGGGAATGGTAGAGTTTATTGGTGTTGGTGACCCCATTGAATTACGCATTAAAGTAAAAGTACATAAAGATATTGAATCATTAGTTTTAGGTTATGGCATAAAAGATCGATTGGGTCAAGTTATGTATGGAACAAATACTTGGCATACAAATCAAGTACTTCAAAATGTAAAGAAGAATGAAATATACAATTTTACACTTTCTTTTCCTGTAAATTTTGGAGTAGGAAGTTACTCCATACAAACAGCTTTAGTTGACAAGGACACTCATTTGACAGCAAACTATGAATGGAAAGATCTAGCCCTAGTGTTTAATGTTATAAATATAGATAAGACTCATTTTGCGGGATGCAACTGGAATGAGCCGAAAATAGAGGTAAAAAAATGGGAATAGTTTCTTATGCACAAAACTTCGAAGATGTAATGCTTTGGAGAGCACTTAAGGATGTAAAAAATGGTTTTTACATTGATATTGGAGCGAACCATCCTTCAATTGATTCTGTAACAAAATTATTTTATGAAAATGGATGGAATGGGATTAATTGCGAACCTGAAAAAGAATTATATAAACTTTTAGAAGAAGAACGTCCTAATGATATAAATTTAAATATTGCAATAAGTTCTAACTTACAACAAATAGAATTTTATGTAAGTAAAGTTCGAGGATGGTCAACTACAGATGTTTTAAGTGCGGATAACCTCAAAGAGAAAGACTCGTTTGCAGAATGCAAAATTGTCAAAGCAATGTCTTTAGATAATTTATGTAAATCTTACAACATAAAAGAAGTTCATTTTTTGAAAATAGATGTGGAAGGTGCAGAAAAAGATGTCTTAGAAAGTTTTTCTTTTGATAAAATAAGACCTTGGATATGTGTCATTGAAGCAACTAAACCTACAACACAAATAGATGTCTCTATTGAATGGGAAGATATTTTAATAGTCAATAAATATATTTTTGCTTACTTTGATGGATTAAACAAATATTATGTAGCTGAAGAACATAAAAATTTTGTAGATATTCTAAAAAATCCTCCAAATGTCTTTGATGAATTTATATTGGCAAATCATAGAGATGCTATTATAAAAGCAAGTGAAGCAGAGACAAAAGCAATACAGGCTGAAGAAAAAGCAGCTCAAGCTGAGACAAAAGCAATACAGGCTGAAGAAAAAGCAGCTCAAGCTGAGACAAAAACAGTACAGGCTGAGGAAAAAGCAGCTCAAGCTGAGACAAAAACAATACAGGCTGAAGAAAAAGCAGCTCAAGCTGAGACAAAAGCAATACAGGCTGAAGAAAAATCAGCTCAAGCTGAGACAAAAGCAATACAGGCTGAAGAAAAAGCAGCTCAAGCTGAGACAAAAGCAATACAGGCTGAAGAAAAAGCAGCTCAAGCTGAGACAAAAGCAATACAGGCTGAAGAAAAAGC
>DRQB01000161.1 GCA_011330645.1 Campylobacterota bacterium
ATTTTAAAAAAGTCAATGAGACTTATGGACATGATGTGGGAGATCATCTACTCAAACAAGTTGTTCAAAGAATGGAAAATATTGTAGGAAGTCGTGAGATATTTGCACGTGTCAGTGGTAATAAATTTGTAATTCTAATCCCTTCACTTCATATGAATGAAAAAGAGTCTAAAGAGATGACTGACAAATATATTCATACAATTAATCATAATTTTGCTTTACCACTAAATATTGCAGGAGAAGAATACCATCTAAGTTTTACAATAGGAGTCGTACTCTTTAACAACAATGATGCTTCCGCCTTTGATGTACTCAAACGAGCAGAAACTGCCATGTACGAAGCAAAAAAAGCAGCAAGGGGCACAAGTAGTTTTTACCAAACCAGCATGAGTAATACAAGCAAAGAAGAACTCACGGTAGAAAATGATATCCATAAAGCCCTTAAAAATAATGAATTTTCTATTTATTATCAACCACAATTGAATATAGAGAGTAATACTATTATCGGTGCTGAAGCACTTGTCCGTTGGGAACACCCAACTAAAGGATTTATCCCACCTGCAAACTTTATACCTATTGCAGAAGAGAGTGGTATTATTATCAAACTTGAAGAATGGATTTTTAACAAAGCTATCGAAGAAGTAAAGATATTAAGTGAAACAATGCATGAATTTCCACTGGAGCATATCGCTATTAATGTCAGCACAATGCATTTTTTACAACCACATTTTGTAGAAAAGTTAATGCTACTGATTCATAGACATAAAGTAAATCCTGAATGGATTGAACTTGAAATAACCGAGAGTGGTATTATGCGTAATATTAATGATGCTGTACAAAAGATTAAAGAACTCAAAGCATTTGGGTTCACTTTTTCTATTGATGATTTTGGTACAGGGTATTCTTCTTTAGCTTACTTAAAAGAACTCCCTGTCGATATGATCAAAATAGACCAATCCTTTGTCTTTAGTATGAATGAGAATAAAGGGGATGCAATGATTGTAGAATCTGTCGTTGCACTCGGGAAAAAATTCAATTTTAAAGTCTTAGCTGAAGGTGTCGAAAATAAAGAAGTCCTAAAACATCTTTCAGAAATTAAGTGTGATTACTATCAGGGAAATTATGCTTCTAAACCTGTTGATTTTGATACATTTAAAGATTTAATTCAATCATCAACTATGGATGTATAAATATATACATCCATAATTCTTTACGTTATAACGCTTTTGTAGCTAAATCTGCTACACGTGAAGCAAAGGCTCCTTTGTCTTTAGGCTCTAGTCCTTCAGAGAGTTTTGCAGAGTCAAGGAGTATCCATGATAAATCATCAAAGAGTGCCTTATCTTCAAGGCTATCAAGCTTCTTAATCATCTCATGCTCAGGATTGATTTCCAAGATAAGAGGTGTTTCTGGCATCTCTTGTCCCATTTGTGCAAACATTGCAGCCATACCCGCCATTGGGTCTGATGGATCTTTAATGACACATGATGGGCTTGTAGTGAGTCTGCTTGTTGTTTTCACTTCTTTCACTTCTTCACCAAGCACTTCTTTAATTTTATCGGTTAAAGATTTGAACTCTTTTTCAATCTCTTCTTTCTCTTCTTCTGTTTTAGAGTCAGGTGCCTCAATAGTCGTAATATCTTTAAGTGCCCACTCTTTGTATGTCCCAATCATAGGCGTCACAATACTGTCTACTTCTTTGTCATCCATGATGAGCACTTCAATGTTTGCTTTTTTATAAGCTTCAAGTAGTGGAGAGTTTCTAAGTACTTTTTCGTCTTCACCAGTGATGTAGTAAATCTCTTTTTTCTCAGAGTCACCACGGCTGATATACTCTTCAAAACTAACCAACCCTTCTTGGGTAGAAGATTTGTATTTTACAATGTCAAGAAGTAACTCTTTATTGACATGATCAATATAAATCCCTTCTTTCATGACTCTGTTGTACTGCGCGACAAAAGTATCTGCATCCTCACCTTTAAGCTTTTTAATCGCTTGAAGTATCTTCTTTGTTGAGTTTTGTTTGATATTTGCCAAAATTTTATTTTCTTGGAGTAACTCACGGCTTACATTAAGTGGTAAGTCTTCAGAGTCGATAATCCCTTTTACAAAACGTAAGTATGGTGGCAAGAGCTCTTTGTCATCATCGGTAATAAATACACGTTTAACATAGAGCTTTACACCGGGAGTATAATCTGCTCTGTACATATCCATAGGTGCAGTTTTAGGAATGTAAAAGAGTGTGGTAAACTCTTGTGCTCCTTCTACTTTGTTATGCAGATAAGTGAGTGGTTCGTCACTATCGTGTGCAATGGTTTTATAGAACTCTATATAGTCCTCTTTTTTCAGTTCAGACTTAGGAAGTGTCCAGAGTGCAGTCGCTGCATTGATTTGTTCAGATTTATTGACTGTTTTAGTAACTGCATCATCACCCTCACCCTCTGTCTCTTCTTCTGAGTAGTTGAGCATGATAGGATATGCGATGTGGTTAGAGTATTTTTTCACCACTTCCTGTACACGCCACTTGTCTAAGAACTCTTTCTCATCCTCTTTAAGTTTGATGTAAATTACTGTACCATGAGACTCTTTGGTGACAGGTTTAACTTCATATTCCCCTGTACCATCTGTAGAGAACATATATGCCTGTTCTTCTCCTGCTTTTTTAGAGATAACATCTACTTTTTCTGCTACCATAAATACTGAGTAGAATCCTACCCCAAACTGACCAATAAGGTTAGAATCTTTTTTAGCATCACCTGTAAGGTTTTCCATAAATGCTTTCGTACCAGACTTAGCGATGGTTCCTAAATGATCCATAAGGTCTTGTTCATTCATACCAATACCATTATCGCCAATAGTCAATGAATTATCTTCTTTATCTAATTTGATAAAGATTTTTCCAGACCAATCTTCTTCTTTAAATGTCTCATCTGTGAGTGAAAGATAGTTAAATTTATCCAATGCATCACTTGAATTTGATACAAGTTCTCTAATAAATATCTCTTTATTTGAGTAAAGAGAGTGTGTCATGAGCTTTAAGAGTTGCCCGATTTCTGTTTGAAACTGATGTTTTGCCATTGTGTTTCTCCTATGTAATAATTTATTTTGTGGGATTATATACTATTTTGGTAAATATTTCAAGTTTTTTTACAAGATAGTTTAGTCTAAGTGACTAAAGTTTATACTCTAAGTGTGTTATATCTAACTTTTTATTTGAAAAGGGTTCTACAATTGCTTCTATTTTATCTAAACCATACTGCAAAGGAAATCCTATAGTAGAACCTTTTGCTGTACTTTCTAAGGTATAATATTTTTTTCCGTTAATCCATAAACCTTTTGTATATGATAATCTTTTATCTTCTAAGGCTACAATGACAAATATATGTTTAGGTACCAATACAAAATACGCTTCTATACCTAGGGCATGTAACATAGAAATAAGTAGATTACTCTTATCATCACAATCTCCATAATTTTTTTGTATGGTTTTTTGAGGAGAATTTTTTTGAAAAGTTTGCGTTTTATAGGGTATATTGGATGCGAAATCAAGTAAATGCTGTACTTTGCAAAAATCATCAGCACACTCTTGCGTTAAACTATAAGCTTTGTCTTGTATATTTTTAGATGAAGAGACATAGGAGGTATAAGTTCCATCTTTCGTACCTATCTGCGTTTTATCTACAATTTGTATGGCTTTGTATGTACCATATACAAAAAGTATAAATGCTATGGCAATAATAATTGAAGCAAAACTTTTTAGTCTCTCACTTGTCATTGTCACAAAGTAAAGTGTCATGTCCACAGTGACGGCATGTGCTTCTCATCGTAAATATATACCATCCATTTTTGTCTTTAAGTATGGGTTCATTACACTTTGAACATCTGATACGACTCCAAAGTATAGCAAATATAAATGCTGGTACCAAATAAAATACTCTGTCATAAAATACAGAGAGTATAATCAGTGTACCCACTATAATCGCTAAAAAAAGATATTTATAATACTGAGGTATGCACATTTTACTTCCTTTTAAAAGACTAAATTTTATAGGTATACACAACTTACATAAAAAAATTTCTAGTTGGTATTAGGTTTGTAGGTTATTAAGAAGGAGCTTACATTTAAGTACGCAACTAAACAAACTCCTACAAATATGATGTCAAATAGGAAAAATTATTCCCATTCGATGGTTGCTGGTGGCTTAGAACTTATATCATAAACAACCCTATTAATCCCATCAATCTCATTAATAATTCTACGACTCATCCCTTCTAACACATCATGAGGAACGTGAGCGAAGGTTGCTGTCATCCCATCTACTGACTCAACCATACGAATACATACGGTATTATCATAGGTTCTGTTATCTCCCATGACACCTACAGACTGTACATTTAGAAGGACTGTAAAGGCTTGCCATACTTTGTCGTAGTATCCTGTGGCTTTGAGTTCTTCTTGCATAATGGCATCTGATTCACGTATAAGGTGTAGTCCATCTTCTGTCACCGCACCCATTGTACGTATAGCAAGTCCTGGGCCAGGAAAAGGGTGACGTCCTATCATATCTTTAGGAAGACCAAGTTCAAGTCCTAGCTTACGTACCTCATCTTTAAAAATCTCTCTTAGAGGCTCAACAAGTTCAAAAGTCATCCAGTCAGGAAGACCCCCAACATTGTGATGAGACTTAATAGTTTTTGATGGTCCTTTCACTGAAACTGATTCAATCACATCTGTATAGAGTGTTCCTTGAGCAAGGAAGGCAACATCTGTATGCTTCTTCGCTTCTGCATCAAACACTTCAATGAATTTTTCACCGATAGCCTTACGTTTTGTCTCTGGGTCAGATACACCTTCGAGTGCAGCCATAAACTCTTTTTTCGCATCAATAGTAATGAGTGGGATATCAAGAAGTTTAAACATCGCCTGCACATCTTCTGCTTCATTTTTACGTAAAAGACCTTGGTCTACAAATACACAGATGAGTTGCTCTTTTGGCAATGCTTCATTAAGCATAGCAGCTACCACGGATGAGTCAACCCCACCACTTACGCCACAAAGGACTTTATTCTCCCCTACTTGTGCTTTAATGGCTGCTATTTTCTCTTTGGCAAAGCTTCCCATGTTCCATGTACTGTCGCATCCACAGATATACTTCGCAAAGTTTTTAAGCATCGCAGTACCTTCTACAGAATGGTGCACTTCTGGGTGAAATTGAAATGCATACACTTTTCTGCTCTCATCAGCAATAGCCGCATACGGAGAGTTTTCAGATGTTCCAACTACTTCAAATCCAGAAGGTATACTCTCTGCTCTGTCACCATGGCTCATCCATACGATACTGTTATCTGTCACACCCTTGAAGATGCTAGAGTCATTTTCTATTTTAAGTTTTGCTTTCCCATACTCATGATGATCAGCAGCAACTACAGAACCACCAAAATGTTGTGTAATGAGTTGCATACCATAACAGATACCCAAAATTGGCAATCCCAAATCCCAGATACCTTCATCTGGCTTATATGCATCTTCCGCATACACAGAGGCAGGTCCACCTGAGAGAATAATTCCTTGTGGTTTTCTTGCTTTGATATCTTCAAGTTTTTCACGGTAAGGAACAACTTCAGTATAGACACCTGACTCTCTTAATTTACGTGCGATAAGTTGTGTGTATTGCGAGCCAAAGTCTAAGACTAAAATAGGTACTTGTTTCATGAATATTCCTTCTATTTGTATGAATAAGTTTTACGATTAAAACTTATTTATGCAAATGAAAATATTTAGAGGTGGGTTAGCACCCCAAGGGTATTTCCTACGGGCAAAACCCTCATTCCTACCTACATATGGTGTGCGCCAATATGAAGTATTTCAAATTGAAAATACCATACAAGTACAGATACGATATATCCTACTAAGACTGTCCACCCATATTTCATATGTGATGCAAAGGTATAAATACCATGCATTTTACCCATAACACCCACACCTGCTGCTGATCCAAAAGAAATGAGACTTCCTCCTACCCCTGCTGTCATAGTAACAAGCATCCATTGTGACTGTGTATCTACGCCCATGTCAGGATTCGCTTTAAGTACAGCAGACATCACTGGCACGTTATCTACAACAGCTGAAAGAAACCCTACTCCTACGTTGACAGCAGTTGCTCCAAATTGTTCATATAATTCTGTAAAGTATTCCAAAAAGCCTAAAAAGTGAAGTCCTCCTACAGCTGCAAGAATACCAAAGAAAAAGAGCAATGTATCATTCTCAATTTTAGCTATCCACGAAAAAGCATTCAGTTGTGTTTCAGATGGTCCTCTGTTAATTTTGTATACATACATTTTAAGTAATGCAAGACCAAACATCATCCCCCACATTGCGGGAAGATGCATAATCTGATGGGAAAGTACCGCCAATGCAATCGTTAATGCAAAAAGTCCAATAATCTGTTTTCCGCCTTCTTGAATTTCTGCTTTTTTTTCACTAGCATTAAATGGTGGCTTACCTTCTGGCACAAAGCGGGAAAGTAAAAATGCAGTAATCCCCCAACCCATAATGGCAGCAGGAAAAAGAAATAAGAACTCTGTGAAACTTCCTTTCCCATCTACCCATACCATCAAAGTAGTAATATCTCCAAAAGGTGACCATGCACCACCAGCGTTGGCTGCAACAACGATATTAATCGCCCCTGGCACCAAGAAAGCACGATTATCTTTGTCTATCGTAAGTAATACGGTGGAAAGAATAAGTGCAGTCGTAAGGTTATCTGCTACAGGCGAGATAAAAAATGCCAAGAGACCTGTCACCCAAAAGAGTTTCTTATAACTGTAGCCTTTGGAAACAAGATTATAACGAAGTGCAGAAAAAACTCCTCTATCTATCATTGCTTCAATGTATGTCATCGCGACCATTAAGAAGAAAAAGATCCCTGCAATCTCATAAATAAGCTCTTTAACTGCCTCTTCTAAAGGATGTCCATCGATACCATGCATCGCAAAATAGATACCAATAAGCATAAAAATCCCCGTACCTGCAAGAAGTGCTGGCTTGGCTTTGTTAATATGATATTTATCTTCTGTAGCAATAAAGTAGTACCCTACCACAAACACAATAAGTGAGACTATCCCTACCCATGTGGTGGTTAAATGTAATTGGTCGTGCATCTGTTCTCCTAATATTTTAAGTATTGCGGTATTTTATATTTTTATGTATCAGGTTCCATATAATGAGAACCTAAAGACTCTGTACGTGCCAAGGCAGCATCCACAATGGCAGAAGCTGTGTTAAGGCGAAGCTGAAGTAGCCTTCCTATGTCATGATTTTTCATATCATAAATAAGGTTTTTTGCTTCATGAAGCCCTTTGGTTGTCCTGATAATCCCTATATCCTCCCACATGACCTGACGTAGTTTTTGTTTATAGATTTTATCGTTTTCTTTGTGCAGAATATTACCGTAATCTTTCTCAAAAGTAGGTGTTTGCACTTCTTGATGTTCCTTACTTAAAAGATGGTCTACTGCACGTTTTGCAAAAACAACTCCTTCAAGTAAGGAGTTCGAAGCCAAACGGTTTGCACCATGTACCCCAGTTCTAGCTGCTTCACCTATGACATATAAGCCTTCCATCCCCGGGATGCATCCATATGTATCACATTTGATGCCACCATTGGCATAGTGAAAGGCAGGAGAAATAGGTGCTTTATCTTGAGGGAAATGATATCCAATAGCCCCGAAAGTACGTGTGATATTGGGGAAGCGATGTTCAAACCACTCCTCTTCAAACATAGAAAAATCCAAATAAGCCTGCTTGCCTGTTTTGCGTTTGTAATCAAATATCCCACGTGAGACAATATCTCTGGATGCCAACTCACCTCGTTCATCATAGTCAAACAAAAAGCGTCTGCCTTCATCGTCTACCACATGTGCACCCTCACCCCGAAGTGCTTCAGTGAGTAACAATTTTCGCGCATAAGGCGTATCAACAAAGACTGTAGGGTGGAACTGCATAAATTCCATATCTGCAAGTTCAATACCTTTTTCAACACAAATACCATGAATATCTGCAGAGACTGTACGAGAATTGGTATTATATTCGTACAGTGAACCTACGCCACCCGAAGCAATAATCACATCATCTGCGTAAATTGTTGTAGGCTCATAATTTACTGTGGCTTTCACACCATAACAACGTCCGTTTTCTATAAGTAAATCATAGACCAATGTATTTTTCTGAAGTTGATGCTTATTTTGCACCATCATAAAATAATGCATATAACGCCCTGTGGCATCACCTCCTGCATGCACGATACGTTCCACAGAGTGTGCAGCCTCTTTGGTGAAGAGGATATTCCCTTCTTCATCTTTATCAAACTCCATACCTCTGTCAATAATATCTGCTGTGGTGGCAAGTGACGTACGAGAAAGGATCTCTACTGATTCCTTATTGTTATGGTAAGCTCCTGCAGATAAAGTATCTTCCACGTGCAAAGGAATATCTGCTTCATTCAGCGCAGTCACCATGCCTCCTTGGGCATAAAAAGTATTACACTCCCAAGGAATATCTTTACAAACAACTAAAACTTTCTTCTCTTTGGGAAGATTCATCGCTGCATAAAGCCCCGCAATACCCGCTCCAATAATTAATACATCATACTTGTCCAATAGAGTCCTTTTATTTTTTCACAACACTTTTTGTATCATCTACATAAATAGGACTTGTTTTATGTCCACAACCTGCCAGTGCCATACAGCAAATAGATGCTACAATAACACCATGAAAAAAGCCTCTAGTATTTTGTCTCATCTTCGTAATCAGCCTCAATTTAAATTTTTAAAGCAACAGGTCTGTTATAAGAAGTATCTTGCTCTTCTTACACCAAAATACCAAAAAGCAATTGCATTTATTTATATTAAAAATGAAACACTTTTTATAGCAGTGACCCACCCTGGCTTTAAAATGGAACTTAATTATAATAGAGATTTATTAAAAAGCGTATTAACACAGCTTTCTTCCCATGACACTGAGTGTGAAATGATGCAAGCAAAAGACGTAATTATTTTTCATAGTAAATACCATCCTGTTGAAAAAGAAAAAATAGCTATTTCTACAGTTCCTTATTATAATGAACTGGCATCAAGTGAGTTTGAGATACAAAGTGAAGATAGTGAACTCATCGTCAAATTTGAACAAATCAAAGAACAAATCAAGTGCAACAAGTAGTTCAAAACCTCCCTAATGCTGCGGGAGTCTATCAATATTTTGACGGAAAAGGTAAATTACTTTATGTGGGGAAGGCCAAAAACCTTAAAAACAGAGTCAAATCCTATTGGCGTTTTAACCCAAGTTTTCAACCAAATCCTGCACAAAGTCCACGTATTATCAAAATGCTTCATGAAGCAATCAAGTTAGAATATATTGTAGTTGAAAGTGAAGAAGACGCACTTATTTTAGAAAATTCCCTTATCAAACAACTCAAGCCAAAATACAATATATTACTACGTGATGATAAGACATACCCTTACATTTACATAGATGAATCGGTAGACTATCCACGCTTTGAAATCACAAGGAAGGTCATCAAGGGGAAAAATATCACCTATTATGGACCCTTTCCGACTGGGGGTAGAGCGCTACTTGATGCACTCTATGAGGTCTATCCTTTGGTACAGAAAAAATCTTGTTTACGAGAGGGGAAAGCCTGTCTGTTTTACCAAATTAAAAAATGTTTAGCACCCTGTGAGGAAAAAGTCACAACAGAAGCCTATGCCAATATAGTCAATGAAGCCAAAAATTCTATAGTCAAACGTAAACATCTCATTGGTACACTAGAAGAAAAAATGACCAATCTAGCCTTGCAAGAACGTTATGAAGAGGCTGCAACAATGCGTGATACGATAGATGCAATTTCTGCATTATCTATCTCTTCAAATATTGATTTGGCCAATGCTCTTGACCTGGATATTTTTGCCATACAAAATGGTGATGAACGTGGGGTCATCGTTAAAATGTTTATGCGTGGGGGGAAAATCATCTCTTCTACCTATTCCTATTTTAGACATACACATATTTTTGATGAGAATGAAGCCTATAAACAAGCTCTCTTAGAATTTTACACCATCGACACACCCAATATTGCGAAACAAATATTGACGGCACATCACTTCGAAGATGCCTCTCAAGTTACATCGACACTTTCTCATCGTTTTCATAAAAAAATCGAAATTCTCACTCCCCAAAGAGGAAGCAAAGCCAAACTTATCGCACTGGCATTACAAAACTGTGAAGAGTTACTTCGCACAAAAATGAATCATAATATTATAGAACAAAAAATAGCAGATCTCTTTCACTTATCTGTTATACCTTATCGTATAGAAACGTTTGATAACTCGCATATGATGGGAGTGGCAACAGTAGGAGGTATGGTTGTATGGGATGAAGGAAAGTGGGATAAAAAGAGCTATAGACGTTATCAATTAGAAGCTAAAGATGAAGTAGGTCAGATGAAAGAGATGCTCTCTCGACGTATCTCAAAATTTCAAGAAGAACCTGCTCCAGATTTATGGATACTAGATGGAGGACAAGCCAATCTTAACCTTGCAATTTCATTGCTTCAAGAAGCAAATGTAAATCTTGATGTCATAGCCATAGCCAAAGAAAAACTCGATGCCAAAGCACACCGTGCAAAAGGTTCAGCCAAAGATATGCTTTATACAAATCAAGGACTTTTTGAACTCAAACCCAACGATACAAGACTGCATTGGCTACAACGCCAACGTGATGAAGCACACCGATATGCCATTACCTATCATCAAAATAAAAAACGCAAAGAGGATACACAAATTTCTCTACTCAATAAAAAAGGGATCGGCAAGGCAACTGTTGCAAAACTTATCCAATATTTTGGTACTTTTGAAGCCATAGAAAATGCTACTGCTGAAGAATTAACTAAAGTAACCAATCAAAAGATTTCAGATATTATTAAACATAATAAAGCATAATCATACATAATTTAATATTTTTTACTAAAAACTTCTTTTATTCATGCTATTTTTAGTTTAATTGTTATAAAGTTTTAGTATTAGGTATTATACATTTATAGGTTCAAGCATCACAACTATTGACTTAAATGTGTGTAATATAATAATGTTAAAGCTAAACTCATTGTGAAGTGGGGACAGAAAACCATGGGTCTCATGTAGATTGCCAGGTTGCAAACGATACATTTCGTTGATTTGTACTACACTTCTTTTAACACAATACAAAAGGGTAAAAAATACAATGCAGAAACCCAATCCGATTAATGAAGAGTATACATTTGAAAAAGGCTTAATTATAAGCTCAACTGATCTTGAAGGTAAGATTACTTATGCCAATCGAAAATTTTGTGAAATTGCAGGATATTCAAAAAACGAACTTATAGGCTTCAACCATAATATTATTCGACATCCCGATATGCCAAAAGCTGCGTTTAGAGAGCTATGGAGCACCATACAAGAAGGAAAAGAATGGACAGGTATTGTAAAGAATTTACGTAAAGATGGTAGATATTACTGGGTTTATTCTCATATCAGTCCTATTCTTACGCAGGGAGAAGTCACGGGATACACAGCGGCCAGAAGACCTGCATCTGCAACAGAAATAGCAGAAACCATACCTTTATATGCAGAGATGATAGAACAAGAAAATGTAAATGATTAAGAAAGGGACTATATAGCACATGTATTATATTACAAATCATACCGATCAGATTATTGCGGCAGATAACTCACTGTTAGATTTACTCAATATGGAGAGCATCGAAGCACTCAGTAAACAACTTATCTTGGGAGACATACATTTTACTCCTCTCACAGAAAAAAGTATTAGTATTGTAACAGAGCAAAAAAGTCTAAACTTTGATATACAAACTTCCGTTTTATCAAGCTTAATGGGTGACTTCACCTTGGTACATTTGGAAATGGAAGCAACAAAAGATGATGATACTTCTATTTTTACATTTAGTGATGAAAATGAAGTAAAAGATTCCCTTCTACAGGAAGAAGAAACAGAAGATACCCCCAATGAAACGTTGATACCTGAAGATGATGATTTAATTTTTATAAAAGATACGCTTTCAATTGCAGAAGAGTCAGAAGCACATACAATCCAAGAGGAAAAAGAGGAAAAGGAAAAAGACGAAACTTTTTCGTTAGAAATGAACGAAAAACCTTTTATGCTAGATGAAGAAGATGAACTATTTGATTTAACTATCCCCAAAGTACCTGAGGAGACCATAGAAGAGATTACATTAGATACTGTACAAATAGCAGAACCTGAACCTTTCGTTGCTCAAGAAGTAGAAGAGAAAGTACCTGATACAACGCCTATTATCATCGATTTAACCAAAGTGAGTGAAAGTATCGGAATTTCCGATGAAGACTATACAACTTTTTTAAATGAATATATCGATACAGCTATCTCACTAGAAACAGACCTCCAAAGCACACAAACAGAGAAACGCTCTGCTGCTATCAGTACATTAACACAACTCGCAGATGTCTTACAACTTCCTTTTGTCAATGACATTATGTCAAAGCTTTCCACACTTTCAACAGATAACAGTAAAGACACCATCGAATCTTTCTATGCAACACTTTCAAGATTGACCACAGAAAAAGACGATGTAGCCACAGTAAAACCTCTCACTCAAGCAGAACCTAGTATCCAAGAAGAGCTTATTCTTGTAGATAAACCTCTAGAAAGCAAAGAAAAAAATAACGAAGGTTTTGGAACCATTAACCTTGAAGGCATCAAGCCTATACACTTTGATTTCCAGTTAGAAGCAGCAGCCAATGATTTATCTTTACCCGTAGAACTCATCGAAGAGTTTGTGCATGACTTTATTGATCAAGCACATATAGAAACTGAAAAAATGCTAACTGCCTATGAAAAGGGTGATCTGGATACCATACAAAAGATTGGTCACTTACTTAAAGGGGCTTCAAGTAACTTGCGTATTAACCCTCTTTCAGACACTTTGTATGAAATACAGTTTTGCGAAGACAGTAGTAATTTAGATGCACTTATTAAGCGATACTGGGGACAGTTTTTAGCTTTTGAACAACAAATTGATATCTTATCGAAATAAAAGGAAATAACCGATGACTATACGTAATAGACTTAAACTAATTGGACTGGTACCAATTACACTCCTCATCATACTTTCAAGTTATTTCTTTATAACTTCGTATCTGAATTTTGAGAAAGCCAATGCACTCAAAACAGTACTAACCAATAATGCTAAGCTATCAACTGTGCTCACAGAGGTTGGAAAAGAACGTGGACTTACTGCGATGTATATTGGAAGTGAACAACAAGCATTTTATGATTCACTCAAACAACAACGTATCAATACAGACAATACACTTAATGCAACTAAAAGTTCCTTGCAAATTCAAGACACGAGTTATATTCCTCTCCTTTTAAACCTACTAGGAGAAGAGAATAGTATTAATACTAAGCTATATCAACAATTTTTAGGTAATATTAAAAAACTTCCTACGATACGAAAAGAAGTTGACTCTGGACATGCAAACTTTAAAAAAGTATTTTTTGATGGGTATGTCAAAACGCTCTCTACCCCAATACTGGATAACCTCTTACAAATTAACAATTTTGCACTGAATACAGAGATTTCCTCGCTCGTTTCTACCCTTTCTCAACTTTATACAGCAAAAGAAAATACAGGACTGGAAAGAGGATTTGTTGCTTACTATATGACCAAAAAAGCTTCAATGGCATTTGATGAAATCGCTTTGTGGGATGAGTACAAAACAAAAGCAAATGTATTTGATGTAAATCAAGTTACAAACCTTCAACTTCGTCAACAACTCACTCAGCTGTATACCAACCCATCAAATGCAGATATGTTGACTGAGCTTGCAGAAACCTCATCTGCTATTCAAACTGATGTGGATAATGGGGATTATGCAGAAGAATCTATGGATTGGTTTGCATTACAAACACAAAAAATATCACTCCTGTCTAAAGCAGAACTTGTCGTTTCCAATGCATTATGGAAAAAAAGTGATATTTATCTTCAAAAACAATTGTTGCTTCTTGCAATTGCAGCAGCCATTTGGTTACTCAGTTTTATTCTGGCGTATTTAGGGTTTACCACAACCAGAGATATTACAAGAAACATTCAAGAACTTGAAGATGTTCTTAACAAAGCTGTGGAAGAGATGAAAAACAGTGACCAATACTTAAGTTCAGACACAGCAGGTATTGAAAATATTGAGCTTGATACCCATGAGGGTACCAAAGAAGCCTATAAATTCCTTGAAACACTAGTTGAAACAGCCAAAGATGATAAGTTAACTGCCTTACAAGCCAATGAAGCAAAATCACTTTTCCTTGCCAATATGTCTCATGAGATTCGTACACCGCTTAATGGTATCGTTGGATTTACTGAAATTTTACGAAGTACAGATTTGACAGCAGAACAAGATGAATTCCTAGCGATTATCGATAAAAGTTCAGAAAACCTACTCAGTATTATCAATAACATTCTTGACCTTTCAAAAATTGAAAGTAATAAAATTGAAATTGAAAATGTTGTTTTTGATGCAGAAGAAGAATTTGAATCCGCTGTTGAAACCTATGCTGTTGGTGCAGCAGAAAAAAATATTGATTTGAATTATTATATGGATCCAACCATTGCCACGAAACTCAAAGGTGATCCAACAAAAATTAAAGAAATTATTATTAACCTTCTTTCTAATGCCATTAAATTTACAAGTTATGGTGGAGAAATCAACCTTACGATTAAAAAAACCCATGAAGAGGGTGATTTAAATCCTAAAATCACTTTCTCCGTACAGGATAATGGTATTGGTATGACAAAAGATCAACAATCACGTATCTTTGAAGCATTTTCACAAGCAGATGTTTCAGTTACCAGAA
>DRQB01000162.1 GCA_011330645.1 Campylobacterota bacterium
CATGAAGCCATAGAAGAGATATTTCAAATGGTGGTAGATATGGGTGGAACGCTCTCTGGTGAACATGGTATCGGTACCTCTAAAGCACCTTTTATGGGTATCGCGTTTAACGAGATGGAGATTAATCTATTTAAAGATATTAAAAAATCTTTTGATCCAAATAATATACTCAATCCAGGGAAAATGGGTTTACCACACTAAAATTATGATACGTAATATTCCCTTCAAAGTGATACTGAAGAATTATTATCTCTTTATACGAGATTTTTTTTCAGACCTCTTTGATGATAAACTAGGACACTATGCATCAAGTCTTAGCTGGAGTACCTTATTTTCTATCTTGCCTCTTATGGTTATTGTCTTTTCTATTTTTACCTCTATGCCTGTTTTTGATTCTGTATACAGTAAAATTGAAAACCTTATTTTTTCAAATCTTATGCCTACAGATTCTAAAGTCGTCATGTCCTATATTAATACATTTATAAACAGTACAGATAAATTGGGTTATATGGGTGCTATCTATGTGATATTTGCAGTGTTTATGTTTTTTAAAAACTACGACTATATTGTTAATGATATTTTTGACAGTCCTACACGTACACTCTTGGAAGCATCAAAAACCTATCTTTTACTGTTACTCATCATCCCTGTACTTGTAGGTCTCTCTTTTTATATCTCTTCATTTTTACAAGGTTACTTAGATACAAGTAAACTCACTTCTGCCATTCATATTTATGCATTTTTACCTTTTTTGATGACATGGATGACTTTTTATATTACCTATCAGCTCTCTGCAAACACACATGTAGATTTTCAAGCTGCCCTCATCTCTTCTTTTATTGCCTCTTTAATCTGGTTTATTTCTAAAAGTACCTTTGTTTTTTACGTTGTACACAATAAAACATATGAAAGTATTTATGGAAGTATCTCTACACTTCTGTTTTTCTTTTTATGGATTTATATCTCATGGGCGATTTTTATACATGGTTTAAAGTTCTGTGATTTACTCAATAAAGATGAAGAGATAGAACACATCTAAAAATGTGATATCTTTGTATCTGTTGTCAAATGTAAGTAAAGAGGTAGATACTATACGCAGCAGCCAAGCCCAACACCACATAAAAAACTTTTTTATTCCAAATGGCTCCCATAGATAAACCCATATAAACTCCCACAAGCCATACAGGTAAAAAATGTTCTAGACTCTCCTTAGGGAGAGAAAATAACCATAATAAAGCATTATCAAATATATCTCCTATACCCAACACGTGTAAAAGTATTACCAGAGGATAAAAAGGGACAAAGAGTATTGACAGTAGGGGTGAGAGAAGTTGATAGGGTGTTGTCAGTCCAAAAATTCCATGTACCACAGGAAGCATCAAAAGAAAAATACCAAAAGGGATGAAGAGTAGACTGATAAGTTTTGTATCAAACGCTTTGGTATACTGAAGTAAAAGAAAAATATAAAATACCCCTGTCACAGAAAGCCAAAAAGAGAGTGAGACTAACAAAGAAGGAAACAGCACAACAAGCATAAATAACACCATTGTTAAAAATGTAAAACTAAGCAACTCCATCCCCAGTAACAAAACACCCCACCCTACTAAAACCATGGCATAAGAGCGAACCAAAGAAGGTGGAAAACCTACAAACCATACATAAAGCCCTAACAGTAACATCGCTACGAAACCTACATCAAAAAGTGCATGCCTATAAGGAAAAAATTTCTGCTGCATGGGTCTATAAAATAAAAGCAATACACCATACAGCAACCCCCACAATATTCCCAAATGAAAACCAGACAATGCCACCAAATGGCTTATACCGAGTTTTGCTATCTGTTCTCGTAAATTTTTATCTAGAGGGCTAGCAAAGAAAATAGCATTATAAAAACTTTGTAAGGCTGTACTTTTATGCTGAGATGCTACCTTATTTAACACATTATTTTTAAATGTCACGTCCACTTTTTCTTGGTGTTTTATTTTACTCTTGACGTAAAAAGTACCTAAATAATCTCTAAATTTTATACTCTTATTTGGAAAAATTTGTAGTCGTAAGCGTTTGTGATTAAAATTTTCTTTTCTATGCGTGGTAGTATAAAAAGTAAAACCTTCATCACTTTTTAGTTTGAGGACTGTATAGTACCTCCCACCTTTATTTTTTTCATAAGCAACAATCACTTTGGCATAGGTATAGTAAAATGGTTTTGAAATAAAGTTTTGATAAGTATGGTATGCAAAGAAAAGCCGTATACTCAGAAGTAAAATAAGCATACCCATAACAAGCATAAAACCTTTTCGTTCTGGAAAAAGTTTAGGCTTTTGAAGTTGCATTAGATAATCGGTACATCCACATTAATATTGGCTTCTTGCATCGGGATATCCCCATCTTCATACACCACTTCAAAAGCTGGTGCATGGGTCTTGTCTACAAAACGTGTAAAGTTCTTTTGAAATACCAGTTCTACAGTTCCTGTAGGGCCGTTTCTCTGTTTTCCAATGATGATTTCTGCATCTTCTTCTGCTTTTTTCCTAAACTCGGAAGTATACTCTTTTCCCTCCGCTTTGGCTTTCATCTCTCGTTCTTTTTCTTGTGCTTCACGGTAGACATCATCACGGTAAACAAAGAGAATAATATCAGCATCTTGCTCGATGGCTCCAGACTCACGCAAGTCAGAGAGCATAGGACGTTTATTGTCACGGCTTTCTACCCCACGGTTGAGCTGAGAGAGTGCAACGATAGGTATTTGTAGTTCCCTTGCAAGTTGTTTTAATCCACGAGAGATTTCAGAAACTTCTTGTTGTCTTCCTTCTTTCCCTTCACCAGACATCAACTGCAAGTAGTCTATGATTGCTACACTTATCTCAGGATGTTGAGCTTTGAGTTTACGTAGTTTAGAACGTACATGGTGTATGGTTGCATACCCTCCATCATCTACAAAAAGTTTTTTCTCTGAAAGTTCTGTGGTAGCAGCAGAAAGCTGTGACCACTGTTCATCTCTCAAGTCCCCCACTCTAAGTGCTTGAAGCGGTATGGAAGTCTTAGCAGAAAGTAGTCTGAGCATCAGTTGTTCTGCGGGCATTTCCAAAGAGAAAAAGGCGACACCCTCGTTACGCTCTATGGCTTTAAGTGCCATATTGAGCACAAGTGCTGTTTTACCCATAGCAGGACGTGCAGCGATAATGACTAAATCTCCTTTACCAAAACCAGAAGTTCTGTCATTTAAGTTTTTAAAGCCTGTATCCGTACCTATGAGTTTTGAGTTACCTAGGGCTTTGAGCCTATTTATCTCATCCATCATAGCAAGTGTTATTTCTTTAGATTCTCTAAAGTCTTCATTGGTGTTATTTTGGGTGATTTCATAAAGTTTTTTCTCTACAAGATTCATCACTTCTTCTGCTGGCAAGTCATCTTCTATAGTCACTTTTTTAATTTCAGTTGCCAAAGTAGCCAATGCACGTTTACTGGATTTTGCTTTAATTTCAGCCAAATATGCAGAAGTGTTAGAAATAGGATTGGCAGAGAGTAAATCAAGCATTGCGACTTCATCAAACTTCCCCATGCTTACTAGTTTAGAACGTAAAAACTCTTCATCTATAGGTTTTTCTGTACGACTTAGCTCTTCCATCGCAGCAAAGACATGCTGATGAAAAGGCAGATAAAAGTCATGACTCATCAACTTTGCAGCTATCTCTTCATACGTCTCTGGGTCAAAAATAATGGCAGAGAGTACCGCACGTTCAATATTAAGATTATACATATTCTCCATTATTTGTTTTCCTCTGCAAACTTCTCTACCTCTTCTACAAATCTATCGACCAACTCTTCTTCAGGCAAACGTGCTACCACTTCACCTTTGAGCATGACAAGCCCTGCACCTTTTCCATAGGCTATAGCAACATCTGCATGTTTGGCTTCACCTATGGCGTTTACCACACAGCCCATAACTGAGACATCCATGGGTGTTTTAATATGTGCCGTACGCTTTTCTACTTCAGCCACAGCTGTGACCAAATCTGCTTCTATACGCCCACAGGTAGGACAAGAGATGATGTTAAGTCCCTCTTGCACTCGCCCGGAGTCTTTAAGTATGGCTTTACCCACTTTTATCTCTTCTTCCAGTTCACCTGTAATGGAGACACGCATCGTGTCTCCTATACCATCAAGCAACAAAGTTCCCAGCCCGATAGCAGACTTCACTGTTGCATGGAAAATTGTCCCGGCTTCTGTCACACCAAGGTGAAAAGGGTAGTCATTTTTAGGACGCAACAGTCGGTAGGCTTCTACCGTCCTATCTACATCACTGGCTTTGAGTGAGACTTTAATGTCTGTAAATCCTAAGTCTTCCAAAAATTTGATGTTGTACTCAGCACTTGCTACCATTCCCTCAGCCGTTGCACCATACTTTTGGTCAAACTCTTTTTCAAGGCTTCCTGCATTCACCCCTATACGAATGGGCAAAGAGCGTTCCTGACAGGCTTTGACTATCTCTTTGATACGTCCTTTTTCACCAATATTTCCAGGGTTCAAACGGATACAATCCACCCACTTCGCTGCTTCAAGTGCCAGCTTATAGTTAAAGTGTATATCTGCAATAAGTGGGAGTGAAATTTGCTCTTTTATGGCTTTGAGTGCTAGGGCATCCTGCATCTCAGGGACTGCCACACGAACCATGTCAGCGCCTGCAAAATGTAAACGATTTATCTGTTCTACGGTTTGGGCTACATTATGGGTATCGGAGTAAGTCATAGACTGTACAGAGATGGGTGCATCCCCACCTACAGCCACATCACCGACATAAATTTTTTTGGTTTTAACACGTTCTTTCACTTTAGACCTTCATAATAATTGTCTTATTTTATCGTAAATAATTTAATGCGTGTGGTTTGGATTTTATTGCTCTCCAAATAAAGGGTATTATCAGGGAGGGGACAACAGTATTTAAAATTTCAATTAAGAAAATTCAACGGGATCCATATCTATCTCTATCTCACGACAATCTACCGCATGCAAAGCTTTGAGTAATGGCACTCTGTTTTTCGCTCGAAGCAAAATATGAAATCTAAATTTATTGGCAATTCTCTCTACAGGTGCTTTGCCGCTCCCTACTATCTCTACATCTTTAAAAGCTTTAAGTTTTGTCACAGTATCGAGTGTGATTTTGCCAGCTTTGGCTTCGTCTTTATGGGCTATGAGCACGCGTGCCAGTGAGACAAAGGGTGGGTAGTCTGCCATCTCTAAAAAAGCTAACTCATCTTTGATGAACAACTCATAGTCAGCAAGATATTCTTTAAAAAAATCTGCATCACCTGTTTGTACAATCACCTCTGCTTCACTGCTTCTACCACTACGCCCTGCTATTTGAAAAAGCAATGACATAGCACGTTCACGCGCTCTATAGTCAGCCAGTCCCAAGATATAGTCTAACCCCATAATGACAGAGAGTGTGATATTTGCATAGTCATGCCCTTTACTGAGCATCTGTGTACCCAATAGTACGTTACTCTCTCCTGATTCAAAACGCCCAAGCGCCTCTTTAAGTTTCTTGGTTGTGGTGATACTGTCTTTATCAAACTGCTCAACCTGTATGCCTTCTATAGCAGTGCTTATTACCTCTATGGCTTCTTGTGTACCCATACGCTCAGAACTCAATGGTGTGTGTCCACACTGGGTACAGGTATCTGCTATGGCTTCGGTGAAGTTACAGTAGTGACACTTGAGATGTCTTTTGTTTCTATGTAGTGCCATACCTACTGAACAGTAAGGACAGAGATGCGTCTTCCCACAGGCTTGGCAGTAGAGGTATTTGAAGTTTCCTCGTGTAGGTAAAAACAGCAGTGACTGCGCCTTGGTAGTGTAATTTTTATACAATGCACCCAGCATGGTTTTGTCTATGCCATTACCCGTAATAAAGGTATATTTTTTCTTCGCTTCTATAAAAGGTTTGTCCAGTTTCACTACCGCATACTTATGATACGAACTCATACTGGGTGTGGCAGATGCCAACAAGACTTTAGCCCCTAACTTCTGTCCCATGAGTACTGCCACATCACGCGCATGGTAACGGGGTCGTGTCATGGCTTTGTAAGAGTCATCATGTTCCTCATCTACTACGATAAGTCCCAAGTTTGACAAAGGTACAAAAAGTGCCGAACGTGCCCCAGCAATAATACGTATACTTCCCTCTGCTATACCAGCGAGTATAGACTCTTTTTTCTTCTTGGTCAGCTTAGAGTGCCACATCGCTACAGCATCTCCAAAATAAACTTTTAAACGTTTTTCCATCTGAGGGGTAAGCGAGATTTCTGGCATAAGAAAAATAGACGTTTTCCCCTCTTCCAACATCTTGGCAAAGAGGCTTATGAAAATCTCTGTTTTCCCTGAACCTGTCACACCAAAGAGGAGGGATTTGTCTTTTTTTAGAATGCTTTGGTACGCTTTTTCTTGAATGGGAGTCAATGTAGGGTGTTGTACCCTTACAACACCTTTTTGTGTTTCATTTTTTGGTGTTGTGGGGGCACAACACCCTACGATATATGGCAAAAACAACGAAATCGCCTCAGAAAAAGAAGAAAAATAATACTCAGAAATAAACTTGGCAATCTCCATCTGTTCAGTGCTGTAGTAATGCTCAGAAACAGAGACAATGGCTTCTGTTTCAAAAGATGGTTTTTGTACCTCACGTACAATGACCCCTTCTTTGACTGTCGTTTTAAGTGGTACCGTAACAATGCTGCCTTTTGAGAGAGGCATAAGAGAATGGTAAATCAAGCTTGGAGCACTTGACCTTAAAAGAGAGAGTTCATAATAACGCACTTATTCGGTTA
>DRQB01000163.1 GCA_011330645.1 Campylobacterota bacterium
AACTGCCCTGCTTTACGAGTAAACTCCTCTTTACTCAGCTTAGCCGACTGAAGTATGTTGGCTAAAGGTTCTAAGCCTTGCTTTATGGCAGTAAGGGCTCTGGTATTTTTCTTCTCTTTGTAAGGTCTGTAGATATCCTCCAACGCTGTCATAGTCTCAGCCTCTTCTACTTGAGACTGTAACTTAGCATCGAGCTGTTCACGCTCTTTTAAGATGTGCAGTATCTCCTCTTTACGCTCCAACAGACGCTTGGCACTCAGGTAGACATCATGAAACAAACGCAACTGTTCATCATCTGCACCACCAGTAAGCTCTTTACGGTAACGCGCGATGAAAGGAATGGTATCACCCTTATCTAGCAAGGTTAAAATGTTTTTGATTTGGTTTTGGTTAAGGGTG
Organism: Campylobacterota bacterium; assembly: GCA_011330645.1. GTDB lineage: Bacteria > Campylobacterota > Campylobacteria > Campylobacterales > Sulfurovaceae > Sulfurovum. The sequence goes on from DRQB01000163.1 coordinate 400, forward strand.
GTTTTTTGGGCTAGTAGTGCTGTGAGGTTTTGCATAATCGTTCCTTGATGTAAAGGATCGATTATAGCAAAGTTACTTTAGTACCTTGTTAGTATAGACATCTTCCACCATCGCTTTCCAATCTGGATCTAGGCTATAAGCAGAACCATCATCTGCATGGGTAGCAGGGTCATTGAGCCAATCGAGTGGAATACGCCCACCTTTATTGTCAGATGAAGAGGCAGAATAGAAAGTAACATATTTATCACTCTTGTCTAGTGCACGTTCCAGTGTGGTTTTCATATCATTGAGTCCTACAGTGTTGGTAGTGTCAAACTCAGGGTATGAGTCGCTTGCCAATGGTTCATTGGAAACCATAAAGTTTACATGTACTTCTGTAGCCCATGAGGCACGCTCTTCAAGTGGGAGTATCCAATGCTGAGTAGCATCTACGGCATCATTGGTAGCATCAGACGCTATTGTGTATTTACGCCATGCGTAGGCATCATCAAAATGAGCCTGCGTGCGTAGCCTATAGTCTTCTCCCATGTCATGCAGTGTAGCCTGATGAGAGAGTCCTTTTTTCAATCCTGTAAACATAGCACCCATCCATTCATGTTGACGTTCAAGTCCTACATTGACTACCACAGGATGTCCGTTGATACCATCATTGGCTTCTATATGTCCTTCTACTGGAGAGTGATAATAGAGTACATCTATAGCAGGGTACTCACTTACCATTGCTTCCATAATCTGCTGGAAGCGTGCTGTAATCTTGGCTGAGTGTTCTACAAACGTATAGTTAGGATTTTTATAGGCATCATCATCGTACCACGCATCACCATGCTTGTAGTTAATCATCTTATGGCTCTCTACATCATAGGCCTCATCATCATAGAGGATGCCTCTGTAGCCTAAATCTTTGGCTACTTTAGCCAGAGTTTTAAAATTGGCTATGACATTGCCCCATACAGCATCATCCCAAAAGTCACCTGGGTAATGCATATGTACCGTTAAAAAGTTTGATTTTATAGGGTATAAGTCTTTTACATCTTTCACTTCATCCCAAATATAGGAGTAAGGTAGCAATGTAGTATTAGACTCCATCACTCTATTGGTATAGGAGTTACCTACCATAGTAAATCCAGAAAAAGGTAAGGTGTTAATGTAGGCAGCCCTTGAAGAAAAGTTACCTGCCATACTAGGGAGCCAGTGCCCTTTTTGGTGAAGGATAAGCTGTTTGTTGCTGTACCACTGTGCCATATCACAATAGTCTATACGTACATTGATATCATGGTCACATTTGTAACCATAGTCGGATATAGGGTTCACAACCTGTATACCATTACCGTGTGCATAAGGATCATCACTCCCTACTTCCAGTGCAATGTTATGTGCTGAGGCTGTACCTTTAAATGTATATTCCATCAGTGCATCCAATGGTTTTAAAATACCCTGCATAGTACTGTATGCCCCATTGCCATACGGATAGCGATGGTCTGCATTTTCTACTATTTGCCAATCTTTTTGATTGTTTGGTATGGAGTCAAGCATATAAAACTCTGTGAGTGTGATGCGAGGGTCAGTATCGTTTACCGCATTGTTTCCTCCTGCACCATACTGTTGCATGACTACATTGGTATTGGAAGGAAGATTCTGCATCTCTTGCTTAGTGAGATCATAAGCATAATAGCCCTCTAGCACCATGATAAATCTACCATTTGTACCATACCCCATGTCTGAAAAATGTTTGAGTATATTAAAAGTATACCCTCCACCCAAAGAGTGTCCTAGTACCCCTATTCGCGTTGTGTCTAGCTTGGGGAGTATCCCATTAGCATTATCAAGCATCTTATCCATATTGGCAAAGACATTGCTCCATGCATGTTTGGCGTAGATGACATAGTATCCATGACTAGCGATAAATGTTAAAAGAGACTCATAATCTTTCGAGTCAGCCGAACCATACCCAGAGGCAAAGAAAACGACGGGTACTTTTACACCATCTGGTATGTCGGCAGGGTAATAGACTGTAGTCATATTGGCATCTACCTCATCATGGTGAGATACAGGATGTCTTCCGTCTTTACCATAAACATGAGAAACCTGCTTCACTTGCACCATTCTTGTCACCTCTTTTGCACTGTTTCCTGCAGTATCCTTGACATTATATGTAATCGTGTAATTCCCCTCTATAGCCGTATTTACAGGATTAACCACAATGACTTTATCTGTAATATTTCCATCTATATCATCCATGGCAGTAGCACCTGCATCTGTATAGTTCTCATCTACCTTTAAAATAACAGGATTATTCCCTTTGATTGAGATAATTGGTTTCACGGTATCTGTTGGAGGATGACCCGTAATCCACCCCTTAGGTACATCACAGGGTGTGGGAAAAGTTCTCTGTTCTAAGGTAGATGGATTGTAAGCTGGAGTGAGTACTTGTGCACATTGTACCATGAGGGTATCAACTATGGATTGGATTTCAGTTACTTCATCGACATCATCATAAGTATGTGTACTTATTTCATTATTAATATTTGTTAGATTACTGTTTGTGACACCTGTCACACCTGCATCAAGATAATCCTGTACTGTGGGTACTACAGTAGAATCTTGAGCATAGGTAGCAATGGTTTGGATGGCTTCTTTTTGTTTTGTATCAGAACCACCATATATCGTTCCACCACTTCCACTGCCACAAGCTACCAAAAGAAACAACATAAATGTTGTAAAAAGTAATTGAGTTATTTTATACATAAAAATCCTTTTTGTATACAGGTGCACAATATCATACTTGTAGTGTATTACTAAAGTATTACTTATAATAATTATTTCTTGTCTATATTTTCTACTGCCTTGTCAATCTCACCTAAAAAATGTTCGATTTTGTTTCCCAACTCTTCTATAAAACTTTTTGTTTTGGTTAAATCGATATTAATATGCTCTTTATCTATTTTGATACCCACATTTTCTGCCATATCTACTTTTCCCTCATCCAAATCTTTTTTAATAGATTCTGCTTTCTCTTGAAACAATCCTTGCAGAGCAGATAAAAAATCTTTGGTTTGGGTTATATCAATATTGATTTTATCTTTACTAATATCTACCCCGATTTTTTCAAATAAATCTTTGTTTTTTTCTGGCATATGTATTCCTTTTTAAACCTATTATAACTTATATTGCTAGAGGATTCAAGTTTATTTTTGTGCTATAATTAAGAAACGCAAGGAGTTCACTATGTCTCTACTCTCAAAATCTATCTTTGTATTATCTCTCTTTTTTATATTTTCAAATAATGTGTCATATGCAGCATGTACCCCTACTGCTACGGCAGGTGATGACACCGTAACCTGTACAGGAGTCATCAATAGTTTTCAATTTCTCTATGGAGGGAGTGATACCATTACACTGAACAATGTTTCTGCCATTACTTATGCAAACAGTTATTGGTTAGATGAATCATTAGGAGGTAATCCTATAACAGATGGAGATGATACCTTCATCGCGCATGACAGTCAGTTTAACTGGGTGTTAGGTTTTGGTGGTGATGATAGATTTGAAATTTATAACAGTGCTTTTCGTAATGTCTATGGAGATACTAACCCTGGGCATGGACTCTCCCAACGTGGTAATGATACTTTTGTCATAGAAAATTCTATACAAACAGGTTGGATACTCGGGGGAAACGACAATGATACGATGACCATTAAAGACTCCAATGTCTCTTTCATCGCCACAGGATATTCTGATATTTATGGAGGGACAGATTTTACACCTTTTGATGGCAATGATACCATTGTCTTAGATCATGTGAATTTTACTTCTACCAATTACTTCTATACCACTACACCTGGAGTACTTGGCACAGGAAAAGCTGATGATACGATTGACTTTATACATGGAGGTATCGTTTTTAGTGTGACAGGAGGACATGGTAATGATGTTATCAATATATATGATAGTGTAGTCTTTAAACCTTGTACATTTACCCACGATACAGGGAATGACGTTGCGTGCGGTATCTACGGTGATGAACCCTATGTGGTTGAACCCAATGCCACAGCCATACCTCTTTTACATGGTGATGATGAAATCAACATACATGATGCAAATATCTCTGGTATTTTAGTCTCTGGAGGGGATGGCTCAGATAAGGTTGTGATAGATACCCCCGTTATACTCACCGATACAACTATAGATGGTGGGGATGATAGAAGTACCATTGACACTTTTGTTGATGCTCTGTATTTTAACCAATGGAATGGGGAGCTCAAGGGTACAAATCTACGTCATTGGGAACAAGTCATTTTAGACAATAGCTCCGTCATAACTTTTGCAGACAAAAATCTTAGTACAGGATATGAAAGTGGTATAGATACACAAAGTCAACTTCCTTATGGTCTCATCTTACAAAATGATGCCATACTTCAACAAACACACGATTTTACGATAGAGGGAAATTTACATAATGATGCCATGATTGATATGCAAGATGGTAATGCACAAGGAACCATACTCTCTGTGAGTAATAACTATACTACAAACGGTGGAGAAATTTACCTTGATGTGACATTCAATGATGCATCTATTAGTTTGGCAGATATCCTCCATGTTCAAGGTGATACCAATGGTACAACAACACTTTATTTGGAAAATATCAATGGTCAAGGATCTCAAACACCTACAGGGGACAATGAAGGAATACTCGTAGTAGAAGTGAATGGAAACTCCAATGGTAGCTTTGTATTGGACAAAGCCTATGAGGTAGGAGCATTTAAATATTCTCTACATAAAGGAAGTAATGGAAACTGGTATCTACAATCTGAAGAACAAATCCCTTCTCTGACGCTTACAAAAGAAGTTAATGCTTCCTCTATCTCTTCTCCTGGCACATTAGGTTACACCTTCACTGTTACCAATACCGGAAATGTCGCACTTAGTCATATTGTAATAACTGATACCTTGGGGCAGGCTACACTTAGTTCAGGAGATACAAATGCAGATGAGATACTGGACATCAATGAAAGTTGGATCTATACGCTTGAATATGAGGTCATACAAACACAGATAGACCAAGGAATTGATATCATCAATACTGCTTCAGTTACTTCAGAACAAGG
>DRQB01000164.1 GCA_011330645.1 Campylobacterota bacterium
AAGTAAAGTTTTTACAACTTGTTTACGTATATCTCTATTGTAGGTATTTTTAAGTGTCTCTATAATTTCTTGTTTTTTCATGAAAAGATTTTAGCATACTATGTTAAAATCCACGTAAAAAGTAGGTAAAGATGCAACAATGTTATTGTAAAAGTGGATTAAAATTTTCAGAATGTTGTGAACCTGTTTTACGGGTGTTAGAAATACCTGCAAGTGCCTTGGCATTGATGCGCTCCCGCTACAGTGCCTACTGTCTAGGTGATGTGAATTATTTACAAGCTACCACACATGACCATAGTTGGACAGATGAAGAGTTAAAATTTATTCAAGATTGGGCAGATAATAGCCAGTGGCAACATTTAGAAATAATCGATTTCTCCGATAATATGGTAGAGTTTAAAGCATATTATATCTATGAAAAAAAACAGCATATGCATCATGAAAAATCTACATTTATACAAGTGAATGATATGTGGAAGTATGTTGATGGAGAGGTTTTTGAAGATAAGGTAACTTTCCTTAGGAATGAAAAATGTATCTGTGGTTCTGGTATGAAATACAAACGTTGTTGTTTTAGAAAGATTGACGAATAAAATAGGGCATTTTTGTATTATGTTACAATATAGCATCAATAATCTTTAAAAGGAGAAGCGATGCCCGCCTACCATGTAGAACGTTCCATTATTATTCATAAACCTATCCATACAGTTAGAAGTACTTTACAAGATTTTAAGCAATGGCCCAGATGGTCTCCCTGGCTCATCATGGAACCAGATGCAACATTGACCTATAGTGACAGACAAGGACAAGTGGGTGCTACCTATGGTTGGTCTGGTGTGCTTGTCGGTGCAGGAAGTATGGAACTCATGGAAGTACATGACGATAGCTTAAAGATGCAAATACGATTTGTAAAACCTTTTAAATCTATAGCGGATGTTACTTTTAGCTTGCATACGGTTGACGACTCTACAGAAGTAACTTGGAAGATGGATGGACATTTACCCTTTTTTATGTTTTGGATGACAAAGAAGATGCAAAGTTATATTGGGATGGACTATGAACGTGGGTTACAGATGTTAAAAGAGTATCTGGAAACTGGTTCGGTAGCCTCCTTTGTCCATATAGAAGGTGTCTTACCTATGAAAGAAGAGACATATATTGGTATACCTAGAACGTGCACCCTTAAAGCACTTGGCACTGTTATGAAGAAAGACTTTGAAGATTTATATCATTTTATGGAAGACAATCATCTTTCAACAGACAGAATTCCATTTGCTATTTACAACACCTTTGATATGTTAAAAGGTGAAACAAATTATGTGGCGTGTATTCCTATCCATGAAGAAGTAAAGATAGAAAAACATTGGATCCGTGGAAACATAGAAGCACAAGAAGCACTGAAAACCATGCATAAAGGACGTTACCTTCATTTGGGTAATGCATGGATGACAGCTATTAATTTTGCACGTATGAAGAAGATGAAAACGTTGAATGCCCCTGTGGGATATGAGTTCTATCCTAACAATCCTTATGAGACAGCGGAAGAAGAACTCATGACAGAGATTTTTTTACCTTTAAAATAAGATTATTTGATAAACTCGACCACTTCTTCAAAAGGAAGTCTAAGTTGTGCTGGCTGTTCGTTTAGTCTATAACCAAATGGCACGACTACAGAGACCTGCCACTTACTTGTATCAAGTTTAAGTATCTCTTCTACTTTCTCTTTTTCAAACCCTTCTATGGGACAAGAATCTATGCCTATATAAGCGCCTGCAGTCATCATGTTCGCCAGTGCAATATATGTTTGTTTGGATGTCCAATGATAGATATTTTCATCAGAGTTTAACGTTTTTTCTAAATGCTTTGCATAGATATCCATATAGAAGTCAAGACTCTCTTGGGGCATATCACGTCGTTTAAAACGTTTTTCTACTTCTCCACTCTCCACTTTGACATTTTCTATGGCTGCAAGAACAATGACAAGATGAGAACAGGAAGTCACTTGCACCTGGTCCCAACATACAGGACGTAACTTCTCTTTAAGTGCTTCGTTTGTGATGACTAAAAATTTCCAACCCTCCATCCCAAAAGAAGAGGGTGACTTACGTCCTGCTTCTAAAATGTAGTGCATCTCTTCATCATTTATCTTTTTTGACTCGTCAAATATTTTGCATGCATGTCTAAAGTCCATGGCCTTACTAAAATTGTTATTCATTATTTATCCTTTGGGTTTGTGATATTGAACTTTATCACTTTATATGCTATTATGTCAAGAACTACCTAAAAAGGTATATACATACCAAAAGGATACTAATGAAGATAAAATATGATGGAAAAGAGTATGCCTGTTCATTTGGTTTTGCCCTTGATATGGTCTCTGGGAAGTGGAAAGCACTCATACTTTGGTACCTAAGAGATGAGACGTTACGTTATGGTGAAATTCGTAAAAAATTAGATGGTATTACACAAAAAATGCTGACACAAACACTACGAGATTTAGAAAAACATCAACTTATTACAAGAAAAGTGTACCCAGTGGTACCTCCAAAAGTTGAATATACCATTACTGAACATGGGGTAAAACTTATACCTATTTTTGAAAAAATGGTAGAGTGGGGGAATGATGTGGGTGCACAACTTGGGGAAGTGTTAGAGTGTGATGAGAATGTGGTATAGTTATACATAAATGTATTTAGGAGTAACAATGAAATATATACTATTGGCAGTGTTGAGTGTCACATCGATGATGGCAGATGGCTTTACACTAAAAAGTAATGACTTAGGTGGACAGCTCACAAAAGTACAAGAGTTTAGTGGATTTGGCTGTAGTGGTCAAAATATCTCTCCAGAACTTCACTGGAGTAATGTGCCAAAAGGGACAAAGAGTTTTGCCATCAGTATGTATGACCCTGATGCCCCTACAGGCAGTGGTTGGTGGCATTGGCAAGTAGTGAACATACCTGCAAATATTCGTAGCATAGCTACCGATGCATCAGCAAAACATACTTTTCCCAAAGGTACTTTAGAGATAGTCAATGATTATGGTACGGTGGGATTTGGAGGGGCTTGTCCTCCTGTAGGTGATAAAGCACATCAATATATTGTGACGGTATATGCGTTAGATGTAGAAACTTTATCTGTAGAATCAACGACAAATGCACCTATTGTTGGATATCAGATGAATGCACATACCCTTGCTAAAGCATCTTTGGTAGCTTATTATGGAAGAGATTAACGTTTCGTCTCTTCTTCAATCCACTGAAAGTAATAACCATTTCCTCCATCACAGTGAAACATGAGAATTTCTGGTACATCATAGGTATGTAATTCTAAAATAAGCATTTTGATTTCATCAAAAAGTGTTACTTTTGTTTTAAGATCAAGACGTATTTCTTCAGTAGTGATAATCTTCCCTTGCCATCTATAAGCACTCTGAACACTATGAGATTGTACACATGCAACCAATCTCTTTTCCAGTAATGTCTGTGTGATTAATGTGGCGTTTTCCAGAGTATCTGTTGTGACTGTAATCGTACAATATTCAGAGGCTGCCATTATTTACCCTTTCTAATAAGTCTTTGACACATTGATCAATCATCATATAGACTTTTTTAATACCATCATCAAATTTTTCAAAGAAGTAGGGGTCAGGGACATCTCTGTTACCATAGTTTGCAAATTCACCTAGTAGACGGACATTCGTAAATCCCATTTTTTCTAAATTTTCTTTATTACTTCTATCCATAGCAATAATATAGTCAAATAATTCTTTATCACTCATTTTTACCTGACGTGCGCGTAATTGTGAAATATCTATACCGTTAAGTTTTGCTACACGTATAGAATCTTCACAAGGTACTTCTCCTTCATGCCATGAACTTGTACCTGACGATACAATAGTAAGTCCTAAATTTTCTTTTTCATTGATTGATTTTGCAATTCCCTCTGCCAAAGGACTTCGGCAAATATTTCCCAGACAAACAAATAAAATTCTTTTTTTAGACATGGTAAACCTTTAATAAAAGTCTATATATTATACACACTAATACTATTTCGTTACAATACCTTAACAAAAATTTTTGGAGTATTAGATGAAAATAGTGTTTATTTTTTTATGTATATTATTTTCATTGCATGCAAAAGATTATACGAAAGAGAAAGATGTTCAAATATTTATTGCTACGCTTGTGAAAGAATATCATATGAAGAAGCCTTATCTTGAAAAGCTTTTTTCCAATGTAAAAAAATATAAGACTCCTTTACGTATCTTCCGTCCAAAAGTAAAAAAGAAACGTACTAGCAAAGAGCAAGAACGTCTGAATAGACTCTATCCAAAACATGGTGCATGGGATAGATATTGTAAACTAAAGATTAATCCTTCTCGTGTGAAACAAGGGGTTTCTTTTATCAAAAAAAATAAAAATATTTTTGATGCAGTAGAAAAAAAGTTTGGTGTGCCAAAAGAGTATGTTGCAGCTATTATTGGAGTTGAAACAGTCTATGGCAATAATGTTGGAAAATATCCTGTATTTGATAATTTGGTTACTTTGGCTTTTGAAAAAAATAGACGAAACAAATTTTTCAAACACCAACTTAAAAAGTTTCTACGTTTGTCACAAACTGAAAAATTTAATCCTAAAGAAGTAAAAGGGTCCTATGCAGGTGCCATAGGTTTAGGACAATTTATGCCAAGTAATTATGCTGCGTATGGGGTTGATTTTAATGGAGATGGACGTATTACTCTGCAAAAGGAGAGTGATGCCATAGCTTCTGTGGCAAATTATATAAAGAAAAATGGATGGAAGGTAGATGAACCTGTAGCAACAAGAGTAAGTTATGAAGGTAATCGATTTTATGGTTTAAAAACAGGGTATAAAACAACATATGACAGACGTGATTTGACTGGTATTACCCCGAAAGAAAAATGGAACTATAAAGGCAAAGTACGTCTTATTAAACTCAATAAAAAGGCATATGATGAACTATGGTATGGAGCAAAAAACTTTTTTGTCATAACGCGCTATAATCACAGTGCTTATTATGCTATGGCTGTGCATCAGTTAGCATGTAAAATAAAAGAAAAAATGCAAAATGAAAAGAATAAGGAAATCAATGAAAATTAATGTCATTATAATTGATAAAAAAGGTAAAGACAATCTTTATTCTGGATTGATTGAACATTATAAAAAAATAGCAAAACCGTTTGCTCAGGTAGAAGTTATAGAAGTATTTGATAAAGAAATAAGTAAAGCACATGATATTTCAGCACAAGCATCACAAAAATCTTACACAAAAGCATTAGAAAAATTTATGCATTCGGGGGTTAATATTGCATTAAATCCATCTTCAAAAGAAGTTGATAGTCATGATTTCGCAAAATTGCTTAAGGATAGCGTACAAGTAAATTTGTTTATTGGCGGTGCATACGGCTTTGAAAGCGATTTTTTGTCTAAATGTAATAATGCTATATCATTTGGTAAAATAACGCTTTCACATAAACTTGTGAAAGTTGTATTGTTAGAACAGATTTTTAGAGGTCTGACTATCAATCATAACCATCCGTATCATAAATAGGAAGAAGAATGTTAACAAACGTAGAATTAGAAGAGTTTAAAAATAAATTACTTGATAGAAGAGTACAAATAGAAAAAAACCTCACAGGTACATCATTAGAGTTAGATGGTATGAGAGATTTAGAACTCAACGATGAAGGTGATTATGCTGCCGCATCTGCAGAAACGATTGTAGATAGTGCTATTTTAGTGCAACAGCGTAAAGAATTAAACGAAATTGAACTTGCTTTAGATAAAATAAAACAAGGAACTTACGGTATTTGTGAAATGTGTGAAGACCCTATTGGTAGACCTCGCTTAGAAGTAAAAAACTTCGCACGTTTCTGTATCACATGTCGTGAGATTAATGAAAAAGAACAAAAATAGTTTTCTTTTTGAAGCCTTGTATTATATTTAAAAGGGATAAATGATGAAACTTGGTCTATATACTTTTGCGGCACTTGCACTTATTACTATAGTAGGTGTGGTTACATACACGCTTAACCCTAACAATTATATCGTTGAAGTAATGGGTATTAATCTTAATTTTCCTGTTGCGGCATGGATTGTGTTACCTATGGTTGTACTCTTTTTGTTTACAGTGGGACATATGCTTTTTTATGGTCTTAAAAATTATTTTAAAATTAAAAAATGGCAAAGAGATACTGATACACTAGAAGATGCCCTTTACTGGTCATTGGTAAATGAGCCTAAAGAACAAAAATATGCTATGGATGAAGTGGGTAGTTCTGCGGCATTGCTAAGTAAGGCTTCATTATCTGTCTCAGATAATATCGAAGGCTTAAGCCCAAGACTTTCTCGTGTGGTGAATATTATTCAAAAAATTAAAAATGGTGAATATATTGATCTTAAAGAAGAAAAGATGGCAAAAGTATTTAATGCTGGTAATCCTATCTTAGTACAAAATAGACTTAATTGTTTAGAATCTGATGAAAAATTTGTAGAAGGTGTGATGCGAGCAACTTCCAATTATTCTGAAGTTGTACAAAAAGAAGCCCTAGAAATATTTGCACGTAAAGCAGATTTTGAAGCGGCACGTAAATATACGAAAGTATTTGATGTAAAAAACTTTTTAGTGATGCTCAATAGAGTGACAAGTGAAGATAATTTAGGACTCAATAAAGAAGTTTTATCTACTTTCATAGAAGACTTGAAACTCTCATGTGGTGATTTTATTAAAATTGCAGAAGTAACTAAAAAGTATTTTAAGCCAGATGAAAACTTGGCACTTTTTAATAAGTATCAAAAAGACAATGACAAAGCTCAAAATGCCTACCTTTATTTACTTTTTGAGTATGAACTTATGGATAAAGTAGGTACATTCCTTGAAGAACAAGAAGAGAATGAATTTGTAAAATTTAGAGCATTGTATCAACTAAAACGCCAAAATGCTAAATATAAATTAGAAGATATTATAGATATTCACTCTGTTTGTGCAGAGACGAAATTCTTATAAGACTGTATGCCTTCGTTAGATTTTTCTAAACCTATTTACGCTTTAGCCCCACTAGCGGGCTTTACAGATCTTCCTTTTCGTTCTGTTGTTAAAAAGTTTGGGGTTGACTTGACTGTAAGTGAGATGATAAGCTCCAATGCACTGATACATAATTCTAAAAAAACCTACCGTATGTTAGAAAAATCACCCATAGAAAACCCATATTCTATCCAGATAGCAGGCTCGGACCTTGATGTGATTCGACGTGCAGTTGAAATTATCAATGAACGTGATGATGTGAGCTGTATAGATTTAAACTGTGGTTGTCCTGCACCCAAAGTGGTAAATAATTTACAAGGCTCCTCCTTACTCACAGATTTACCTCAAATGGCAAAGGTGATAGAAACGATTAAAAAATATTCAAATAAAGAATATACTTCTGTAAAGTTTCGGCTAGGGTTTAATGAGAAAAATCATATAGCCATAGCGAAACTATGTGAAGATGCTGGTGCAGACTATATAGCAGTACACGGACGTACCAGAGCAGGGCGCTATAAAGCACCTGTAGACTATGATGCCTTAGCCCAGATCAAACAGAATATCACTATACCCATGTTTGCCAATGGTGACATAGATACACCCGAAAAAGCCAAATGGGTACGTGAGTATACTGGTGCAGAAGGTGTAATGATAGGACGTGCTGCGGTAGGTAAGCCATGGATATTTAAGCAAATAAAAGATGGTATGGCTGAACCAACCCCAGAGCTTATCAAAGAAGTAGTCTTAGAGCATTTTGATCAAATGATAAAACATTATGATAAGTATGGCGCTATTGTTTTTAGAAAAAACCTACATTCCTACTCGAAGGCAGGTTATCAGGGAGCTTCTGCATTTAGAAATGAAGTGAACCGTATTGAAGACCCTCAAGAGATGCGAGACACTATTGAAGCTTTCTTTTCACAAAACTTTATAGATACCTTGACATAAGTCAAATTGCTTTCTCTCTAAATTGATTATAATTCTTTCAAAAATAAGGACTAGAACGTGACTTTTGTGATTATCAAAACCATTCATCTTTTTGCTGCATTTATTTATGGAGGATTTCTTATTGTAGATAATCTTTTTTTAGTACATATTAAAGAATCATTTGATACAGAAGAGAGTAAAGAGATTCGTGAATCATTTATGAAGTATGTTCGTAAGGTCGTTCCCCCTAGTCTTATTGTGGCAGTATTGACAGGACTTTATCTTATTACACAAGTGTACGGAACAATTTCACCCGAAGGAATGAGTCGCTTTCAGATGATGTTGTCACTCAAAGCTTTTTTAGGAATTTGGCTAGGGCTTAGAGGCTTTTTACAGGTCTATATGGGCATTCAACCTTTTGTCTTTAAAAGTCATGTACTTCCTTTTGCTTTTGTTATTACGATTATTTTCTTATCGCAGTTTATGTATATCTAATCTTTTTTTCTTTTACTCTCAACCATTAAGGCGAGTACAAAACTCGTAAGTACAAAACCTAAAAACAGAAAGAAACCTACTTCTAAATGTGTGGCATTGGTGGTGATGACATTCATCGGGGTACTCTTGGCTTCAAGATGTTTGAGTTCACTCCTGACTACCCCATCAAGCCCCAAGTATGCCATAAAGATGGAAACGACAAAGACATCTGCCATTGACCACTTAGTTGAACGTAGAGCAAAGAAACGTGTGATGGGATTGTTTCCTATACTACTTCTCGAGTAATAGTACATCGTTGTAGCAATCAGTTTAAGTGTAGGAAAGATAATACTAAACATGACAAGCAGGATACCTACAAATATCATTCTTGCTTCAGTTGAGTCTAAAAGAAGTCTGACTAAATCAGAAATACTTTTACTTTGAAAGAACAGAATCTGATTTTCAAAAATAATAGGATTGTCAAGTATAGTGAAATAGAGTTTAGATATTTTTGCTTCAATATCCAGCATCGGAAGCATAATACCAGAAACAAGGAGTGTGACGGTAGTACCTGAGAGCAAAAAAAGACCTATGGAAGTTAAGGCACCTTGGAAAACAATAAGAAGTATAATCACAGCAGCTACACTAAGCATCAAAATCATAGCACTATTCATACCTTTAGTAAGTGTATGCATTTTTATATCTAGTATGGTATTGCAAGCATTTAAATCACTCGTATGGTATTTTTTAATGACAGCATTATATGCTTGCATATTGGTATGGCGTTGGAATTTTTCATTCATGAATGCCTTGAGTTTTTCGCGTATCACTTTTTTGGCTCTTTTTTGATTTTTTGGTTTTTCTATTTCAGACATGACTGAATCAGTAAACTCAGGAACGCGTCTACGTAAATCTTTGAAGTCTATGATGCTATCGGTTATCATTTGTTTCGTTGAGCCCAAAATACTGTCTAAAAAACCACGTTTTCCCTTATTGCGTTCTCGTACAACACGTTCTGCTTCTGATACAAGGGTATCAATGATTGTTTCAATATAGCCTTTGATTTCCTCCCTGTTACTTGTATTGAGATCAAATTTTTCTATTTTTTTATCTACAATTTGTGTGATCTTCTCTGTCCATACATCGGAGTTAAACATTCCAAATTCTACAGAATGCAGGGTGGCATAATCACTTTTATATATCTTTGCTGTATGTCCCATTTGTATGAGGTTGAAAGATAGATAGATAAGTACAAGCAGTAAAAGAGCAGCGATGGCTGAGAAG
>DRQB01000165.1 GCA_011330645.1 Campylobacterota bacterium
AAATATAAAAAGCTTTTACATTCAAATCGAGGAGAAAAATTAAACCCTTGGTTCTTTATATTTTTATAATCCTCCACCCATAAATAGACCAACTCCATTCTTTCCCCTTGTAATCAATACAATAATTATAGCCAAATTTGTGGTGTTGTGAGGGCACAACACCCTACCAAACCTACCACCATAATTAAATTCATTTTTTATACCAACCGTAGGGTGTTGTACCCCTACAACACCGATAATACAAACGGCAATAAAATTATATATACACAACGCATCCACATTGGCGGTGTTGTCGTGGGACAACACCCTACAGCCCTCACCAATGCAAATTGTGATTATGATTAAATCCAAAAATATGACAATTTGCCATATTTTTTATATCTCATATCTATCTATGCTACTATTGACTATGTCAAATTATAAACGAATATATCTTGATGGGTATAGCTACTTTATCACCATGGTTACCCAAGAACGGAGCCCTATACTCATTGACAACATTATACCCTTACGTGACAGCTTTAAACGGAGCAAACAACGGTATGAGTATCAACTAGATGCTATTGTCATTTTGCCTAACCATATACATATGATACTCACACCCAAAAACCCTCATGAATACTCCAAAATCATCACCCACATCAAACGTAGCTTTGTGTATGGATTAGATGCATCACTCAAAGAAAAAGCCAAACTGCATCTAAGCTCTTCTAGCTACCAACGTAAACTCTCAGGCATCTGGCAAAAAAGATTTTATGAACACACCATAAGAGATGAAAAAGACTGGCTTGAAAAAATGAACTACATACAACACAATGCTGTCAAACATGCATATGTTGACACATGGGAAAACTGGGAATATTCATCATTCATCAAAAAACCGTAGGGTGTTGTACCCCTACAACACCGATAATTTAAACAACAAACATACCCGTGAATGCATAATATTATACAATTCAAATTTTTGGTGTTGTGAGGGCACAACACCCTACGCCCTTATGTCATTTGAATTTTATAAAAAATTACCCATCTATCAACACCTCCAAAAATGCTTCTCCATACCGCTCAAACTTCACATCCCCAATGCCATGTACTTCCAACATCTCTCCTTTATTTTGTGGTACTTTACTTGAGAGATCTTTGAGTGTTTTATCTGAAAATACGATGTAAGGGGGAATGCCTTTTTCGGAGGCTATTTGGGTTCGTAATGTACGGAGTTTGTCGTACATATCAACATCGTAGTCGTCAAAGTATGTGACTTTCTTTTTAGGCTCTGCTTTTTGTACGGTGAGTCTCTCTTTTTTGAGATCTATGGTGTGTGCACCTTTGATGACTTCTACCCCAAACTCTGTCAACTTGTAAACTTTAAACTCACCAATAGCAACGGCACCAAGCTCTAAAAGCTTGTCACCTATGGTAAGCCATTGACTCTTGCTGTATTCGTCTCCTATGCCATAGACAGAGAGGCTGTCGTGTCCATTTTGTAAGAGGCGTTGTTCTTTACTGCCTTTGAGTACATCTACAATGTAGTGTAGTCCGAAATTCTGCTCAGTTCTGAGAATGGCAGAGAGCATCATACGTGCAGCTGTGGTGATGTCAACCTTCTCTGACTCTGGAGCTGTACAGTTGTCACATTTAGTTCCACATGACTCTATACGGTCATCAAAGTACGCGGCAATGCTCTGGTGTCTACAGTTTTCAGAGTTGGCGAAGCGTACCATGCTGTCAAGCTTGTTGAAGGCGTGTTCTTTGTAAGGAGTATCTGGTAAGTCTTCTATAAACATCTTTTGTTGCACGATGTCTGCAGCTGAGTAGAGTAACAAAGTTTCAGCCTCTAGCCCATCCCGTCCTGCACGTCCTATTTCTTGGTAAAAGTTTTCTAGGGTTTTTGGTAGGGTCATGTGCACAACAAAACGTATGTTTGATTTGTCTATCCCCATACCAAAGGCAATGGTGGCAACCACTATCTGTACTCGGTCTGCTACAAAGTCTGCATAGGTTTTATTTTTCTCTTCTGTAGGCAACCCTGCATGGTAAGCTTTTGCCTCTATGCCTTTGCCCTGTAAAAAAGAGGCAATGTTCTCTGTAGATTTACGTGAAAGCGTGTAGATGATGCCTGACTCATCGGTATGGAGTTTAAGAAACTCCAAAAGTTGTTGACGTCCATCTTTAATGCGGTGTCGTGCATGAATCGTAAGATTTTCTCTAAAGAGAGAACCTCTGACACGTTTTGGACTTTGTAAACCAAGATTGGTTGCGATGTCTTGTTCTACAGCATTGGTAGCAGTGGCTGTAAATGCAGCGATGGGTGTGGTGGCAAACTGCTCTTTAAGCAGACTCAAACGTCTATAGTTCTCCCTAAACTCATGCCCCCACTCTGACACACAGTGTGCTTCGTCTATGACAAAGAAGTTGACAGGGAGTTGATGCAAAAGATTTAAAAAATAGGCATTTGTCAAACGCTCAGGTGCTACATAGAGGAGTTTTATCTCACCATTACGCAACTGCTGTTCTATCTCTTGAGACTCTTCTAGAGTTTGCATGGACGAAAGCATCGCTGCACTTATGTCATTGGAACGCAGAGCCACCACTTGGTCATGCATGAGAGCCAATAATGGAGAGACCACCACAGTGATACCCTCCATCAGCAATGTAGGCAGTTGATAACAGAGTGATTTACCCCCACCTGTAGGGAGTATCATCAGTACATCTTCTTTGTTTAGTATGGCGTCCACCACCTCTTCTTGTAAAGGGCGAAAAGCATCATGTCCAAAATAGTGTTTGAGAGTTTCTAATTTATTCATAGTAGAAGTGTAGCGTATTCATTTTCAAAAGAAGAAAAACATTGCAAATTGACATATTTTTAGTTAAATTTATAGCCCACTCCCCATACAGGGTGAAAGTAATTTTGTTCATTTTGGGGGTCGATTTTATTTTTAAGACGGTTTATGGCAACATTAACTGCGTTATCATTGACCCCTTCCCCCTCTACTCCCCATACCTCATCACGCAGAAAATCTCTGGTAAGCGGTTTATCTATATGTTTCATAAACGTATGTAAAAGTTTGAATTCAAGGTTGGTAAGAGAGACTTCCTCTCCACCCACATAGAGGTCTTGTTTATTCAAATCTATCGTAAGTTGTTTATGTTTAACACGTGCCTGTTTCTGCAATGCACCAGAACGTTTTAAAAGTGCTTTGACACGTAATGTCAACTCTTTGGGAGAAAAAGGTTTACACATGTAGTCATCGCCACCTGCTTCAAAACCCTCTTCTAGTTCTGATTCTCTGGCTTTGGCAGTAAGGAAGATGACAGGGATATCATAGCCTATTTCACGTAAATAAGAGACAAACTCGCTGCCTTCCATCCCTGGTAAATTTCTGTCTACCAACATGAGTGCAGGCGTCTCTTCTTCTAAAAACTGTTCGACATTCTCTGTTGACAAAAAACCTGTCACAGTGTACCCCTCTTTGTTTAAGTGGTACTCTATCAGTTCCAGTATATCTTCTTCGTCTTCAATGACGACTATCTCTATGTTTTCATGCATGAAGATATTATACTGCAAAACCTTTAATCACATAAAAGATAATCGCAGAGAGTATCGCTGCAGCTGGTACGGTAATAATCCATGCTGCTACAATCTTTTTGACCATGCCGCGTTTTACATAGTTTTCACGAAGTGTACGTTTGATACTTTTAACTCTTTTTTTCTGTGCCTTGTGTGCTTCGATAAGTTTTAATTTCTTTGCAGGTTCATCATCACTACAATCCTCAAGGTCTGCTTTTAGTGCACGTTGTTTTTCTACTTCCACTTGAAGCTTTTTTTGTTTCTCATCCATTTTTTTAGAGTCTAGCCACTCACGTAAAAAACCTACACCAAATACAGCTCCCACAGCAATGTGCGTAGAAGATACAGGCAAACCAAGTTGAGAAGCGATAATTACCGTAATCGCAGCAGCCATCATAATGGAAAATGCTCTCATCGGGTCAAGCTCTGTAATCTCAGAACCCACTGTCTTAATGAGTCTTGGTCCAAAGAGTGCAAGTCCTACAGAGATACCCAAACCACCAACAACCATGACCCATAAAGGAATCGCTGCTTTTTTAGAGATAGAGAGGTTTACGAGTGCATCATTCACGGCAGCGAGTGGTCCTACTGCATTGGCAACGTCATTCGCACCATGAGCAAATGAAAGAAAGATTGCTGCAAAAACCAATGGAATACCAAAGAGTACATTAATGTCTGCTCTTGCGTTATCCATACCAGCAATCTTCGCTACGATTTTTGGCTTTACAATGATATATATTATAATTGCACCAACAATACCAAAAGCAAGTGCTATACCAATCGTAGGTTTTTTAGTCTGTGGTAAAAAACTTAACACACTAGTCAAATCATGCCATACATGCTTCAATCCCTTAAGGGTAAGGTATGTAATAAACGCGGCTGCCATCACAGCAATCAGGACAGGTACTAGCTTTTTAGCCGCTCCAAGCTTGTCTTCTTTGTAAATAATTTGAGATTTAATGATATAAAGGAAAATCGCAGCAATCACACCACCAAGCACAGGAGAGATAACCCATGATGCAGCAATCTTACCCATCGTTCCCCATGAAACGATAGCAAAGCCCCCCGCAGCAATACCACCACCAAGTACACCACCCACAATAGAGTGTGTCGTAGAGACTGGTGCTTTAAGCCATGTCGCAAGGTTTAGCCAAAGTGCCGCAGCAAGAAGTGCCGCTGACATCGCATAAACAAACAGCATCGGGTCACCACCAAATGCTGCAGGATCAATGATACCTTTTTTAATGGTTCCAACAACGTCTCCACCAGCAACCAAAGCACCCATTGCTTCAAAAATCGCTGCAATAACGATAACACTGGTCATCGTGATGGCACCAGAACCATAGGCAGGCCCTACGTTATTTGCCACATCATTGGCTCCAATGTTCATCGCCATATAAGCACCAAATACTGCTGCAAGTACTAAAAATCCGCCGTGTGTTGCTTGTCCGATAATGCTGTTTGCATAAAAAGCAACTGCTACTGCAAACCCTGCACCTATCAACATTTTAAAAGTGTTATTCATTGATTTTCCTTCAATTGTATAATTTGAAAGAAGTATAGAGAAAAAGTATTACAATTTTGTTACGAAATTGTAATACTTATAAAGAGATTCTCTAATAATAGACTAAGTTTGGGAAGTAATAGAAAAGAGAGAAAAAGTATCAAGTCTTACAAAAAGACTTGATTACTTAGTATGGCGTATCTTAGAATTTAACAATACAGTCTAACTGTACACGCTTATAGTCTGCTTCTACGCCTGTTTTACTTTTGCTAGCGTAGAGTGTATTGAAGAAAAAGCTACCAGCAAGATAGAGGTTTTTACCCATTTTGTACTTTGCTCTAATCGCATGACCTTTTGCTCCAGTACCCCCACCAAAGTTATCTGAGTCAGAGTAGGCACCAAGCGTTGCATCTTCTTCAATATCTGTATAAGAGTATTTTACTTGCCAGTCACCAACATGTTTCGCTTTACCTAGTTTAATTGCTAAATCGTACCCAAAGTTATTGTTATCTGCAGAAAAGTTATATACAACACCTGCGGCAACTTTTAATGGCATACCAAATACATCTTTAAGCTGCAGCTCGCCAAACCCTTCTACAAGATGATAATTATTTGTATAAATGCCGTTTACTACGGTATTACCTTTGTTTTTACCAAACATCGTAGTATTTCCCTTTAATCCATCATAATAATAGATACCTGCACCCAAATTAAGTTTTGCACCCTCTAATTTTGTTTTTTGTATATATTGTGCAACAAAGAGATTCACTGTATCTCTAGCCTGAGATTTTTCTTCCAATGTTGGTTGATTTGCACCTAATGTAATGATTTTTGTATCATCTTTGTACTGGTAGTTTACCCCGTTCATTGACACATCATTATCCCAAACAAGTTGTGATTTAATAGGTCTATACATCATATATGGTTGTCTACCTACCTTTACAGTAGAATTATCAAACTTATATACAAAACCTAAAACATTGAATCTAAGTGATTGGAAAAAATAATCTTTTAAAGGCTGATCATCAAGGAATGTTTGGTTTCCTGAAGTAGGATTTGCAAAACCACTTCTCATACCCACTTCAAAATGAAGATTATCTGTCATATCAATCGTTGAGCCAAGTCTTAAACGATATCTATTTCTATACTTATTAGTAGCATCATCTCTTTCTATGCTTTCATATCTTAGTCTTAAGTCACCTTTGAAATGAATTCTATCAGAGATACTTTTGTC
>DRQB01000166.1 GCA_011330645.1 Campylobacterota bacterium
ATGCATAAAGCTGAAGAAAATCGTTTGGCACTTCTTCAAGAGATTGAAAAAAACAAAGATGTACTTACCGCACTTAAAGAAGAACATACTACTGCCATAGCTAGCATAGAAGAAGAAAAATATAATTTAGAAAATATAATCAAGACGAAAGAATCACATTTTGTTAAACTGGAAGCAATACATAAAAATAAAGAAAAAGAGCGTGATGAAAGAATAGTAAAACTCCAAAAAAGTGTAGAGGAGAAAGAAGTAGCAATACATACGTATGAACAAACATATGAAGAGCTGGCAGAAGAGGCTAAACAGACGCAGAAAGAACTTGAAGAAGAGATTGTAAGCTTAAATGAAAGGTATAAAGACCTTGTAGAAGAGCAGGCGGTAAAAGTAACAAAGCTAGAAGAAGCTCTTTCTACTTTGGAAGTGGAGTCTCAGTCAGAAATACTCAAAATTTCAGAAGAGAAAGAAGTATTAGAAATGACTCTCCAAGCAGAAAAAGAGACAGGACTGAAACGAGAGAAGGAACACAGCAAAGAGAGGGAACAGGCAGAATCCAAGAGACTCCTGCTGGAACAAACGCTGATTCGTCAAGAGAATGAATTGAGTGCATTAAAAGAAACACATCAGGCAATGTTAAAAAGCCATGAGACCCAAAGTGTAGAATTTGAAGAGCATCTTGTAGAAAAAGATGAAAAAATAAAACAGCTTATGCAAACATATGCAGACGATATTGAAAAATTAGAAACAGAAAAAGCAGTCATAGAAGATGATTTAATTTTAGTAAAAGAAAGTATCTCTCAACTTACAAATAGCCATACATTAGAGATGGAAAAAGCAGAAGCCAATCATGTATTACAAGAAGAAAAATTAAAAAATTTAAAAACTGTTATGGAAGATGCTCAAAAAGAATACCATCTGGAAATGGAAAATAAAAAGAGTAAGATTGAGGAGTTAGAAACAACGATTGCTTCCAATGAAGAGAGTATGCTAGAACTAAAAGAAATGCATGAATCTGTAGTGAAAGAAGCAAAAGATGAGATGTTGATACTTGCACAAGCTGTAGCGTCTAAAAAAGAGATGATACAGATACTTGAAGCCAAACAGATAAAATCTGATGAAAGACAGGCATTATTGGAGGCAGAGATAGAAGCCAAAGAGAAAAATATGATACTGCTTGAAAGTATGCATAAAAAAGCCCTGAATGAAGCAGAAGAAAAAAGTATAGACCTTACACAAGCACTTACGATAGAAAAAGAGGCATTAGCAGAACTTAAAGCCGTACAAACACGTGAAGTACAGCAGCATACAGAAAGTAGACATACACTGGAAGAAAAAATCAAAGAGCAAGAGATGCAGCGCCTCATGCAAGAGCAAAAATATACAGGTTTACTTGAGGCATCTCATGGGAAAATAGAAGTCCTTGAAAAAGAGATAGAAGCACAGCATCAAACGATTTTAGAACTCAATGAAATGCAAGAAGAAATAGCAAAAGAAACAACAAAAACCATACAAACTTTAGAAAAAAGCCTTAAAACAACAGAAGAAGATTTACAGACATTACAAAAAAACCATGAAGAGTCTATCTCTAAACAAAAAGAAGAGCTTGCCTATGTTCGTACAGAGTTGGAACAGAAGCAAGAAGATATAGAAAATCTTCATATAGAAAAAGAGAAAGCAGATATAGAGGCTCAAAAATCGATGAATCATTTAGAAGTAACGCTTCAATCTAAAGATGAAGAATTGGCACGATTAACAAAAACATATGCAGAGGATAAAAAAATATTTGAGAATGATTTATCAGCATCACAGAAAGCGTTTGCTTTCACGGAAGAAAAATTAATAGATCTTCAAAAAACACTTGACAGATCTAACGAAGCACATCAAAATGAAATGAAGAAGGTGCATAACGATTTAGAAATATTGGAGCAGCTACTTAGGAATAAAGAGGATACATTAGGTACTTTGGAAAATGCACTAACAGATATGAAACAAGAGCTACTACAAGCAGAGGAAGCGAAGGATATAGGTGAAAAAACATATCATGCCAAGGTAGCCCATTTGGAAGAAGAAATAAAAACAAAAGAAGAAGTGATTGTAACGCTTCAGACAACGTATGAAGAAAGCTTTAAAGCATTGTCAGAACAGAGGGATGGATTGGAAAAAACATTATTACTCAAAGATACGTTGATCGATAAACTTGAAACTGAGAGTAAAGTGCTGGAAGACAAAATGAGAAAAGAGAAGGTTTCTTTAGAAGAGACTATTAAAGAATTAAATAAAAATATACATGTAACAAAAGAACAGATGTATACATTGGAAAAGCAACTTGAACATAAAGAACAAGAAGCAGTTGTGCATGTTTTAAACCAAAATGATGTGATAAGGTCGATTCATGAAGGGGAGAGTAAAGAACAGGTGGCGAGAAAGTTTGGTATTCCTTTAAAAAGGGTTGAGCTTATTATGAAGTTTGATGAAATTAAGAAAAAGAAATAAAATACTTTTTGATTATCTCTCACAAATTAAGTATAAGTAGTTTTTGGAAAGATACATTTACTTGATAAATAAAGTTTACTCTGCTATAATTGCGTTCCAAATATCGCTACTACATTTTAAATGTGCACTCATAGCTCAGCTGGATAGAGCATCGGTTTGCGGTACCGAAGGTCTCAGGTTCGAATCCTGATGGGTGTACCACTTTTTCTTATTTGTATTCATCTTTCATTTGTTTTTATTCGATGTACCTGATATACACCTCATAAAAATCAAATAAAACCTGAACACAACTAAGAAAAAGAGACATTTTCAAAGCCTTATTATTACGATACTACTTCTTTTTATTTTCCCTCAAAACCAAGCCCTAACCAGAGTTACACTATAATCTTTCTATTAGAGTTTGGGAGAAACAAGATGAATATTTTACTCATAAATGACAATCCTGTGGTTTCACGTTTGTTGGCACTTTGTACACGTGATGAAGATATGGTGCTTGAAGAAGTATGTGGACTTGATGAGGTGCAGCATGATGGTTATGATGTGGTATTTGTAGATGAAGGCTCTTATGAAGGGGAAGTAATGAACCTTTCTGATACTTTGAACATAGGCAAAAAAGTACTTTTATCCAATGTGGATGTAGAGATAAATGATTTTGATATGACGATTAAAAAACCTTTTTTACCTTCACAAATTATAGAGGTACTTGAAAGTATGGAAGCGCATACTAATGTACAGGAAACAATAGAAAAGGAAATACCTTCTATTTTCCCTTTGTCTTCTGAAGAGGATGGCGCAGTTGAAGAATTAGATATCCCTAATGCACAAGTCCTTGATGAAAATGAATTAGAAAAAATTAAAGGGCTGTTAGAGATGGATGATGAGATAACAGTGACAAATGATGTGTTAAGTGAAGAAGAGATAGAAGCACGTAAAGTTGAAGCCATTAAAGAACAACTTATGGCAGAAGGGCTAGAGATTGTTGGAGAGGAAGAGATAGTTGATGCGTTAAGTGTCAGTGATGACGTGGTTATTTTTTCGAGTGAAGAAGAGGTTGAAAGTAAACCTCAAAAACATAAAAAGAAAAAATCTTCTAAAGCTAAAAAATCTAAAAAGAAACACAAAAAGAAAAAACCTTTATCTTTTACTGAAGAAGAACTTGAACGTATAGAAGATGCGGTAGAAGTAGCTATGGCTACCTTAAAGCGTAAGCAAATGAAGAGATTACTTAAAGGTAAAACAATAGAAGTAAGTATTGCGCTAGAAGGTAATCACTAATGCAAAAAGGTGCAATCCTAGTATTGTCAGGTCCTAGTGGTGCAGGGAAAAGTACCATCATTAATGCGGCATCTTCTCAGATAGGAGAGTATTATTTTTCTATTTCTACCACCACACGTGCACCTAGAATAGGGGAAGCACATGGGGTAGACTACTTTTTTGTAAGCAAAGAGAATTTTGAAGAAGATATTAAAGCTGGAAATTTCCTTGAATATGCCCAGGTACATGGTAACTACTATGGAACATCCCTTAAACCTGTTAGAGAAGCGCTGGAAGAAGGGAAACTGGTTATTTTTGATATTGATGTACAGGGACATAGACTTGTACGTGCTAAAATGGATGATATCACGACATCTGCATTTATCACGCCACCTACGCTTGAAGCTTTAGAAGAAAGACTAAGGGCAAGATGTACCGATGATGAAGCTGTTATTGTCAATCGTATAGAAAATGCAAAAAGTGAGATAGAAGCCTTGGGGGAGTATGATTTTACGATTATCAATGACACGGTTGAAAAAGCTGCACGTGAGTTTGTCATTGTGGCTAAGGCAGCAAGATTGAAACAAAGCAAGGAAGATGAAGCGAAATTTATTAATACTTGGCTAGGTTAAACATTTTTAAGTATAATTATTAAAATTTAAAATTATGTCTTTCATTGACATAAGTAAAGGATGAACTATGGGTATGCCAAGTATGCCAGAACTACTCATCGTATTGGCGATTGTGGTACTTCTTTTTGGAGCAAAAAAAATTCCTGATCTTGCAAAAGGTATGGGAAAAGGAATTAAAGACTTTAAAAAAGCAATTAAAGAGGACGATGAAGAGCCTAAAGAAATTGCTTCTAAAGAGGCTGATACTGCTGAAACAAAAACTGAAGACAAGAAAAGCGAAAACGCTTAAGAGACTTCAAAATTTCGTTATGAGGATAGCCCTCATAACATCTACACTATCCGTACGGAAAATTTATGAAATTAAAATCACAACTCAATAACGTCATCAAAGATGCTTTTATCAAAGCTGGTATAGAGCATACACCTATGGCTGTTTCTGAAGCAACTAAACCAGAGTTTGGAGACTATCAGTTCAATGGTGCAATGGCATTGTCAAAAAAATTGGGCTTAAATCCAAGAGAAATAGCACAAAACATTGTGAATCATTTAGACTTGACAGGGGTGCTCAGTAAAGCAGAAATAGCAGGTCCAGGGTTTATCAATCTTTGGCTTAACCCATTATGGATAGCTTCACAGTGCCAAGTAGCTTTAAGGGATGAGAGGCTGAATGTTTCTACAAGAGAAAACCCTATCAAAGTAGTGGTCGATTACTCTGGCCCAAATATGGCGAAGCAAATGCACGTAGGGCATTTACGCTCTACAATTATTGGTGATACCTTAGCGAATCTTCTTACGTTCTTGGGTGACGAGGTTATTCGTCAAAATCATATAGGTGATTGGGGTACGCAGTTTGGTATGTTGATTGCATATCTGGAAGAGACGGGAGAAGATGCTTCCGTAAGTCTAAAGGATTTAGAACAATTTTACAAAGATGCTAAAGGACGTTTTGATGCAGATGCAGCATTTGCAGATAAAGCCAGGGAATATGTTGTCAAGATACAATCTGGTGACACACACTGTTTACAACTGTGGCAAAAGTTTATTGACATCTCGTTAGGACATTGTGAAGAAGTTTATGAAAAATTAGGTGTAAATTTGACACGTGATGATGTCCGTGCAGAAAGCTTCTATAATGATGATTTGGCAAAGGTTGTCAGTGATTTACAAATAGCTGGGAAGCTTGAAGAAAGCGATGGTGCACAATGTGTCTTTCTAGAAGATGATGAAGTGCCTGTGATTGTGCAAAAAGGGGATGGCGGCTATCTGTATGCGACTACTGACCTTGCAGCTTTACGTTACCGTGCACAGGTTTTAGGTGCAAAACGTATTTCATATGTGGTAGATGCAAGGCAAGCTGGGCATTTTAAACAAGTTTTTACAGTAGCTAAAACATCAGGTTTTGTACCAGAAGATGTAAAATTAGAGCATATTGCTTTTGGTACCATGATGGACAAAGGTGGAAAGCCCTTTAAAACCAGAGATGGTGGTACTGTCAAGCTTATCGATTTGCTTGACGAAGCTGTTGTCAAAGCGAAAGAGACTATTAACAATAAAGAAGCGTATTCAAGTGAAGAGATAGACTCTTTGGCAAAGATTATAGGTATTGGTGCTGTGAAATATGCTGACCTTGCCATTAACCGTGAATCCAACTATATTTTTAACTGGGACAAGATGCTTTCCTTTGAAGGCAATACGTCTCTCTATATGCAATATGGATATGCAAGAATACAGAGTATCTTTCGAAAGTTTGATGGAAAAATAGATGGTGAAATTATCATAGGGGATGACTTAGAACGTAGACTGGCTGTCATGCTACTACGTTTTGAAGATGTATTAAATCGTGCAGCCGAAGATGCCAGTCCTAATCAAATAACAACTTATCTGTATGAATTGGTGACCTTATTTATGCGTTTTTATGAACAAAATCCTATACTGAAAGAAGGTGTTGATATACATACAAAAATGAGTCGTTTACAGCTAGCAGATTTGACCGCAAAGACCATTAAGCAAGGGCTTGATATACTGGGTATTCAGGTTGTAGATAAACTATAAGGTATAAATAGATGAAAGCTTTAATCATATTGGCTATTTTAGCAACAGTAGGTCTTATTTTCTTAAAATACAGTAGAGACAAGGATATCAAAAAACTTCTGTTGTCTCTGGGTACCTTTGCGATTATTATTTCATTGGCTGTAGTGGGTAACCTTACCCGTCCTGTCATACCCATCTATATTGCACATATGATTTTAGTGATTGGTGCATGGGCTGGATTGATAACTTATGTATTTAAAAATAAGTATTATTGGTGGCTTATTCTTTCACCTGTTGTAACGATTATACTTTTTTTGCTTTTGGAATTTTTAGAAGGTTCTAGGCATGGGATTTTAGGATAGTTATTTAGACTTACAGCTTCTCATCACGCGTATGCTTGTGAGAGTTCTGTAAGAAAATAATGAGGCTTATGCCGGGTCAATATCTTTATTTTTGTTCTGTGTTTCTACAAGTTCAGACAAGAACTGTTCAAGTGAATAACGTTGTCTGTATTCTGGAATCATAATATGAACAAGGATGTCGCCTAAATCGGCAACTACCCAGTCATCACTCATATCTGAAGCCAAGATGCTATCTCCTGTTTCTTTAAGACCTTTTTTAAGATGGTCTGCAAGGGCAAGTGTATGTTTCCCATTGAGTGAATTTGCAATCACTACACGTTTTGCAATATAATCTGCATTTTCTAGGTTAAACACTTCTATTTCATCTGCTTTTTTATCATCAAGAATATTAACGATATTCTCTACTCTTTCTTCTATTGTCATTAAGGTTTGTCCTTCAAGTACTTTTTGTACTGATTTTTTAATTTTGTTATCAACATAGTGTAAATCTTTAGAGGTTCTAATCTCTGTTGAAGAGATTTTCTCATCTAATGTGAGCACTCTGTATTCTCTGAGACCGTTTAGGTCTAAAGTATGACCATCACGAGTGATAATAACCCAAATAATATTTGCATTGAGCCACTCATACTGATGCCACTTTGATAAAGAAGTCAAGTTGTCAGAACCAATGATAAGATACTTGACCTCATACGCTATGTTAAAATGTTTTACAGTGTCTGAGGTATAGGTACTTTTCCCTTCTTTAATCTCATAGTTATCAACAACAACTTTTGGTATGTTATCAAAAAGTACATGACACCACTCCAATCGCATAGATGTTGATGCCAATGAAGATACTTTAAAGGGATTAAGGTAAGCAGGTACAATAAGTAGTGTGTCAATATCAAGACTTTGAACTACTTCTTGCACGATGCTTTGATGTCCTCGGTGAGGAGGGTCGAAACTCCCACCAAACATCGCAGCGACTGGCTTATGCTTTTTAACCAAATGCTAACCTCATTTACTGTAAAATTAGCAGAATTTTAACATAGTTTTGCATAATAAACTCTAAGGGTATCAAATGGCTGTAAAAGTAGCAATAAATGGATTAGGTAGAATCGGTAGATGTGTCGCAAGGATTATAGCCGATAGAGATGACATTGAACTTGTGGCTGTCAATGCTTCAGGTACAGAAGAGATGCTTGAGTACAATCTTAGATATGATTCTGTACATGGTAGACGTAATGATGTCTCAGTAGCAAATGGTTATCTTAATATTGGTGAAACAAAAGCCAAGATATTTGCAGAGCGTGATTTATCTAAAATTGATTTTGCTTCAGCTGGTGTGGAAGTTGTGTTGGAGTGTACGGGTGCATTTCTTACGGCAGAATCAGTACAGCCATACTTTGATAATGGTGTAAAAAAAGTACTTTTTTCTGCACCTGCGAAAGATGATACAGCTACCTTTGTCTTGGGTGCAAATGCAGATGACTATGCGGGGGAGAGGGTGGTTTCAAATGCTTCATGTACGACCAATGGACTTGCCCCTGTAGCTAAAGTACTTGATGATGCTTTTGGTATCGAAAATGGTTTGATGACTACGATACACTCTTATACTTCTTCTCAACCTATATTAGATGCAAAACATAAAAAAGATCCACGTAAAGGACGTTCTGGTGCAACGAACCTAGTCCCTACCACAACAGGTGCGGCGAAAGCTATCTCCAAAGTATTGCCAAGCCTGACAGGGAAAATTAATGGACAAGCGATAAGAGTACCAACCGCAGATGTGTCTATGGTTGACTTGACAGTGACGCTGAACAAGGATGTAACAGTAGAAGATGTGCAAGCAGCATTTAAAACTGCAAGTGAAGAGTCACACAAGGGTATCCTTGGTGTAGATGAAGACTATAGAGTCTCTATGGACTTTGTAGGAGAAGAGTTAAGTACCGTAGTACCATTAGACACTATTCAAGTCATTGGTGACAGGATGGTGAAGGTACTTTCTTGGTATGACAATGAATGGGGTTATTCTTGTCGTTTAGTAGATATGGCTGTACATATAAGTAAATAAGTTAGGGTAGGTTTAAAGATTGAAAACAATTAAAGATTTAGAAATAGATGGTAAAAGTGTATTTATAAGATGTGACTTTAATGTCCCTAAAGATGAGTTTGGAAATATTACGGATGATAGACGTATACGTTCTGCATTGCAAACGATTCGCTACTGTATAGACAGGGATTGTAAAATTATTTTAGCATCAC
Source organism: Campylobacterota bacterium (assembly GCA_011330645.1). Lineage (GTDB taxonomy): Bacteria > Campylobacterota > Campylobacteria > Campylobacterales > Sulfurovaceae > Sulfurovum. The sequence goes on from DRQB01000166.1 coordinate 9,014, forward strand.
ACTATGAAAGACCAGAAGCAGGGAAATATGAAGAAAAATATTCATTGGCTCCTGTGGCAAAAAGACTTCATACGCTTCTCAAAATAAAAAGAGATATTTTTATGGCAGATGATGTTGTGGGTGCTGATGCACAGGCAAAAGTAGATACTTTGGAGTCAGGAGATGTTTTACTCCTTGAAAACCTGCGTTATGAAGCAGGAGAAACTTCCAATGATGAAACTTTTGCTAAAAAACTAGCAAGTTTTGCAGATATTTATATTAATGATGCCTTTGGAGCCTGCCATAGAAAACATGCATCCATTCATGCAATCACAAAGTTTTTTGATGCAGACCATAAAGCGGCAGGTTTTCTTATGGGAAAAGAAGTGAACTTTTTCTCAAAAGTACTCGAAGACCCTGTACGTCCATTTGTTGCAGTAGTAGGTGGCTCTAAGGTTTCTGGTAAACTGCAAGCATTGACCAATCTCATTACTAAAGTGGATAAAGTGATTATCGGAGGAGGTATGGCATTTACTTTTTTAAAGGCGCATGGGCACGAAGTGGGCAATTCCTTGGTAGAAGATGATTTACTCGATGAGGCAAATGCCATTATAACAAAAGCAAAAAAGCTTGGGGTGAAATTTTATTTGCCTGTAGATGTTGTAGCTGCCCCTGAATTTTCTGAAAATACAACGGTTAAATTCCTTCCTATACAGGAAATACCAATAGGTTGGATGGGGCTTGATATCGGGCCTGCATCTTCAAGACTTTTCCGTGAAGCACTGAATGATGCACAAACCATTATCTGGAATGGTCCTATGGGTGTGTATGAAATGGATAGATACTCTAAAGGGAGTATGGCAATGTCAAACAATATTGCGCAAACCCATGCCACAACTATTGTAGGTGGTGGAGATACAGCAGATGTGGTACAACGTGCTGGTGATGCAGATGAAATGACTTTCATCTCAACAGGAGGGGGAGCAAGTTTAAAATTAATTGAAGGTGCTTCTTTACCTGGCTTAGATGCCTTACTGTAAAATGTGTAAAGAAGGAAAAATATGATTTATGCCGCAAATTTTAAAACAAACCACACAAGAAAAAGTACAGCATTATATATGCAAACACTAAATGAAAAATTGCGAGCTAAGAATCCTGAAGATAAAGTATATATCTTCCCCCCTTCTACTGCTTTGGAAAAGTATGTAGGTGACTTCACTGTAGGTACACAAAACGCCTACCCTGCGCATAATGGTGCATATACCGGCGAAATCGGAGTAGAACAGTTAGATGAGTTCGATATTAAGACTATACTGATAGGGCATAGTGAAAGACGTGAACTTTTAAACGAGTCCCAAGAAAATGTAGCTGCAAAATTTTCATTTTTTAAAGCACAAGATTTTGAAATTATATATTGTATAGGTGAGCCTTTAGAAGTTAGAGAAAAAGGGTTTGAAGCAGTGATGAAATATTTGCTTGCACAGTTTGATGGTATAGATACTGAGTATGAAAAGCTTATTGTTGCGTACGAGCCTATTTGGGCTATAGGGACAGGACGTTCTGCTACTGTTGAAGAGATATCCAGTACACATAGAGCTTTAAAAAAAGCAATAAATGAAAAACCCCTCTTATATGGTGGTTCTGCTAAACCTGCCAATATAAAAGAGATAACAAGTATTGCTGGAGTGGATGGTGTTTTAGTAGGATCTGCATCACTTGATGCGGAGAGTTTTTTTCAGATGATAAGCCATCAATAAAGCAAAAACTTTATTGATGCTTATTTTTTTAGCGAAAGGTTTACGTGACCAGTCACGTAAAGGGTTTCGCCAAGTTTTCTTTATTTAAACAAGTCTGCCAATGCAGTTGTATCAGTAGTTTTTGCTACTTCAGGTTCAGATGAATCTACTTGTCTTTCTGCTACCCCTTCAACCTCATTGAGTTCAATTGTATATCCCGTAAGCATAGAAGCCAGACGAATATTAATCCCTGATTTACCAATCGCTTTTGCTTTTTGATCACCGGTGATGTTGATCACCGCCTTTTTCTCAGCAGCATCTACCTTGATACTTTGTGTGATAGCAGGACTTAATGCTCTTGTGATAAATACTTCAGGGATAGGTGAAAACTCGATACAGTCAATATTTTCACCTGCAAGTTCTTCACTTACTGCATTGATACGTACCCCTTTGACTCCAACAGCTGCACCAATAGGGTCAACATTCATTTGTTCTGTTTTAAGGGCTATTTTTGCTCGCTCCCCTGGGATTCTTGCAGCATTTACAATCTCTACGACACCATCTGCGATTTCAGGTACTTCTGAAGCCATAAGGGCTTCTAAAAACTTAGGAGATGTTCTGGTAAGCTCTAAGAAAAGTCCATATTGTGGATCAACAGAGACAAAACGAAGCAGTGCTCTAATGCTGTCACCTCGTTTAAAAGTTTCACCTTTGATACGATTTCTAAGACTCATCACACCTTTAAGTTCACCAATCTCTACATAAGTGTTGTCATCAGCATCAACACGGTTTACAGTACCTAACATGACAGAACCAACTTTTTCTCTGTATTTTTCAAAGAGGTCCTGCTCAATACGTCTTTGTACATGGTATTCAAGTTCTTTAAAAAGGTTCGCAGAAGCTGTACGACCATGGTCTTCGAGTACAAATTCTTCTTTAAGTTGATCTCCTACTTCTAACGAATCATCAAATTCTTTTGCTTCACTGAGTGACATAAAGGCATCAGAAGGTATTTTTTCTTTATTATCGTCTTTTCCAACTTCTACAAAAAGCTGTTCATCATTATCTGCGACAACAGTAATCACTTTATTCACAGTATAGGTTTTTGTATCATTATCCATAATGACTTCAAAAGCAGAAGTAAATGTTGTTAGTTTTTTTGCTGTATTGATAAGTGCATCTTTAAATGCTTCTAGTGCATGCTCTTTTGAGATGTTTTTTTCATGTGCAATTGCTTCAATAATATCTAATATTTTTTCCATAAGTGTCTCCTAGTTAATCAGTTTTTTTGAATGGTTTTTCAATCTACCGCTACAAGAGGTAACATAACAGTGTTAAGAACGTCTAGGAAGTGGTTTTTTTGAAAGTTTGGTATTATAGCTAACCGAACCTTTACTGAAAATAAAGTATAATGTAGGCAATTTGAAAAGAACTAAAAGGATATAGATGAAATTAAAACTTGCTAGAACAACACTTAAGGCAAAGCCTAAAACGATTGAACTTAAAAAATTAGAAGAAGAGCTAGCGAACAAATCTATATTTTATTTCGATAAGGACAACTCACATAAAGAGTTAAAAGAACTTATCGAATATTTTGAAGAAAAAGGGTTTTCTGTCTATATGAGAGAAGTTAAATATGGTCTAGATGAAAATGAATACATCTATGAAGTACACATTATCGCGTAAGTTTAGCGATATTAAAGAGACATATTGAGTACAAAAAAATTATTTATTGAAACACTTGGGTGCGCAATGAATGTTCGTGATAGCGAACATATGATTGCTGAACTCAATCAAAAAGAACCTTACGAACTCACAGAAGAACTTTCCGAAGCCGACCTTATCATTATCAATACCTGCTCTGTACGTGAAAAGCCTGTAGCGAAACTCTTTTCTGAGATAGGTGTATTTAACAAACACAAAAAAGAAGGTGCCAAAATAGGTGTAGCAGGATGTACTGCATCACACTTGGGTAAAGAGATTATCAAGCGTGCACCGGCTGTTGACTTTGTGCTAGGAGCTCGAAATGTCTCGAAAATCACAGATGTTGTAGATAAAAAACATGCTGTGGAAGTAAGTACTGATTTTGATGAGAGTACGTATGCATTTGGTGAGTATAGAAGTAACCCTTTTAAGGCGATGGTAAACATCTCTATTGGGTGTGATAAGTCCTGTACTTTTTGTATTGTACCTGCAACTCGTGGAGATGAGATTTCTATTCCCTCTGATCTTATCGTGCAAGAGATAACAAAAGCTGTGAAGACTGGAGCCAAAGAAGTGATGCTTCTTGGTCAAAATGTGAATAACTATGGAAGACGTTTTGGTGCAGTAGACGAAGCGTGTGATTTTACGCAGCTTTTACAAAAAATATCTAAGATTGATGGGTTAGAACGCATACGCTTTACTTCGCCTCACCCTTTACATATGGATGATACTTTTTTAGAAGAGTTTGCACATAATCCTAAAATATGTAAACAGATACATGTTCCTTTGCAGTCAGGTTCAACATCACTTCTTAAAGAAATGAAACGAGGGTATACAAAAGAAAATTTCATTAATCGTTGTGAGAAGATACGTACTTTATGTCCGGAAGCAACTATCTCAACGGATGTCATCGTAGGTTTCCCTGGTGAGAGTGATGCTGATTTTGAAGATACAATGGATGTGTTAGAAAAGGTACGTTTTGAGCAGATGTTTTCTTTTAAATACTCTCCACGTCCTCACACCGAAGCAGCAGAGTTTGAGAATCAAATAGCCAATGACATTGCTGGGGCAAGACTGACACGACTTCAGGCAAGACATACTGAAATACTGGATGAGATTATGGATGCACAGATGGGTAAAGTACATCAAGTCTATTTTGATGAGCTCAAACCCAATGGGAGAGTATCTGGCCGTTCAGATGATGGTAAACTCTTTTTTGTTGAAGGAAGTGAGGAACTCTTAGGGAAAATTGTTGATGTTAAAGTCACTAAAACATCAAGAGGTGCACTTGATGGTGTGCTTGTCTAGGTAGTTTTCTTATGAAGGATTTTTCACGAAAAGTGGGGCAAGTGATAATTCCTCCTCTTATTTATCTCCTGATGCGCATCATTTGGTATAGTGCACGTAAAAAATTTCATTTTATAACACCTATGGGTGATGAGCAACATGTATGTGTGACCTGGCATGGAGAATTATTTATGTCTCCACAGGCGTATAGATATATTCATAAAAAACACGCTGCTTCTGCCATTATATCGTCTCATTTTGATGGAGCTTTAATTGCAGGTACTTTAGCATTCTTAAATATTCGTCCTTTACGGGGCTCTAGTAGAAAAGGCGCAAAACAAGTTCTTTTACAAGCCTTTAAAAGCATTAAAACTGGAGAAGAAGTACTTATTACCCCTGATGGGCCTAAAGGCCCGAGACACTCAATGAGTGATGGTGCCCTTGGGATAGCACTTAAGAGTAAACTTCCCATTTTTATTATGAACTTTACAGCCCAAAGGTATTGGCAGTTAAACTCCTGGGATAAGTTTGTCATTCCCAAACCTTTTTCAAAAGTTGACTTTTATATACAAAGTGTATCGCTTGATGGCATGGCACTAGAAGAGGCAAAGTCTTATTTATCTACTAAAATGTTAGAACATACGATAGGATAAAAAATGAAAGAAAAACTTCTAAATCATACGGAAGATTTTCTTGATTATCTCTTTGATGTGAGAGGTTATTCTGAACACTCTATTATTACGTATGAGATAGCGTTACGACAGATGATGGAAGAGAGTCACTTTTATGAAGAGGATGGCTTTCATATTTTAGATATTACCCCTTTTCGTTTTAGTATTGTGAAAAATTCCAAGAAAACTATTGTGAAAAAACTCTCAGCAATACGCTCATTTGTAAAGTATCTCGAAGAGCAATGTCATATCCCCGTGCAATTACTTGGAGATGAAACGATTAAAGTCCCTCAGAGCCTCCCTAAGCCTATCGAAGAGACATATATAACAGAGGTATTGGCAGAGGCAAATTTAGAGGAGAAATTGCTTATTTCTATGCTTTATGGATTGGGATTACGTATTTCAGAATTAGCAGCACTCAAACTAGAGGATATTAGGGGGAAATGGATTCAGATACATGGTAAAGGAAAGAAAGTAAGAGAATTGCCTTTACTCGATGAGCTACAACAGCTAATTACGCAATATCGGAAACAAACACATCCTAAAAAGTATCTTTTTGAAAAGGGCAATGCTCCTATGAATGTGGCACAACTACGCTACATAATGACCAAACTTTTTAAGGCAGCAGGTATCAAAGCTACACCACATCAGTTACGCCACTCTTTTGCTACCCATTTACTCAACAACGGTGCACGTATCGCAGATGTCTCAGAACTTCTTGGGCATGAGACCATGGCAACGACACAAGTCTATACAAAGCTGGGGAGCGTGAAGAAAATGCAGGAGTATATGAAGGCACACCCTTTAGTTGGTGAGGAGTGAGGGGCTTATCTCTTCTTTGAAAAGATAGGGTCTGATTTGTTTTGGGATTTTGTGTACTCTACATTGCTCTTTAAACTTTTTAGGCATATCCGTTGTAAGGTATGGTGCAATATAAAGTAAATTTTCATAGTGTGATACTGCCCATTTACCCCCTATCACCAGACTCTCTTCTTTTGCTATTTCTTCTCGTTGTGAGGCTGAGAGTAGGTATCCCAGTCTTTTTAGGGTGAGATCAGCAGCCTTTTTTTTACTCTGAAGTGTATGTAGCTTTATCGTACGTAACTCTTTGTGAGAAAAAATGAGTTCAAACCCTGCTTCTAACGTTTCTTTATCTTGTTGTAAATAGATAAAACTTCTTTTGATACCTTCTTTGTATTCACTCATAAGTGCATTAGAAAACATCTTCCTAAACTTGTTGCGTTCGTACTTTTCGTCTGTATTGCTCTCATCTATAAAATAGGGGTAATCATGAGATTTAAGATAGTGAAGTAATTCTTCTTTACTGTACGTTAATAAGGGACGTATCAAAGTATAGTTTTCTCTTTGTGAGACAGCTTCAAGCCCGAGTAGTTCACTGAGCCCTGCACCTTTTGTAAGTCTCATAAGTAACCACTCTAGTTGATCATTAAGTTGGTGTGCTGTTAGTATGTTGTCATATCCTTCTATGGTTACCAAAGAGTCAAAGAATTCGTAGCGAAAATCTCTAGCTTGTTTCTCAAAGTTCTTTTTAAAGCTGGGTGCTTGGATGGTATGGCAAAAAAGTTTGTATTTTTTTGCCAGTGCCTTGGCATGGGCTACTTCTTCTTTGCTTTGTTCTCTAGTGTTGTAATCCACGATAGCAATATCAAACTTGATATTGTGTTCTAGGAGTAGAAAGAAGAGGGCGGAGGAGTCTACGCCTGCGGAGAATGCTAATAGGTTTTTTGTGTTAGATAAGTAAGTTGTATCTATAGTTAGCATTTTTCCCTTTCGTAGGGTCGATGGAATCGACCACTAATGTTAAATATATAAAATATTATTGGCCGATTGTATCGACCCTACGTAATAATGTAGCTAATAATTGAGTACCTACTAATTCTGTTATTTTTGCGTCATAGAGTTTACCATATTCTACAGGTAAGTCTGAGGTGTCGTTGATGAGGATTTCTCCGTCTATGTCTACTGCCCAGTTAAGTGGCCGTGCACTGAGTAGGTATTCGTGTTCATCACTTTCTCCATCTATAACTAATGTGACTGTTTTGCCTACCATGTTTTCTAAAGACTCTTGTGTGTTTTCTTCAGCTATGGCACCTAAAACATCTGCTCTTTCATCGATGATGTCTTGAGAGATTTGTTCTAGTGTGTAGGCTGAGGTTGTCTCTTCATTTGAGTAGTGGAAGGTATTAAATCTGTCAAATTTAAACGCTTTCATAAAGTCACAGAGTTTTTCAAAACTCTCATTACTTTCACCTGGATGACCTGCAATGAGAGAAGTACGTAAAAAGGCATTGGGCTTAGATTTCATATATTCTAATAGTGCGATAGTCTTTTTCTCTCCAAAGCCACGTTTCATTGTTTTAAGTACACCATCATCGATGTGTTGGATAGGCATATCATAATAGGTTTGAAATACAATAGAATCGGCAATAGTGTCGATGAGTTCAAAGGTTGTAGTACTAGGATAAAGGTATAAAATACGTGCAGATTTGACACCCTTTATGGCTTCCACACCTTTGATAAGTTCGATGAGTCCATCTGACATTTTCATATCACGCCCGTAGCTAGAACTGTCTTGTGAGATGAAAGAGAAATCATAAAAACCATCTTTGACAAGCATCTCTACTTCTTTAACAATAGAAGAGAGTGAACGTGAGTGTAACTTACCTTTAAAACTAGGAATGGCACAGAAAGAACAAGATTGATTACATCCTTCTGCTATTTTGATGTAGGCATGGTAGTTAGAACCCGTGATGACTCTACCAGAAGTCTCAGTTGCAAGATACACATCAGGAGAGAAGGTACTTTGCTTAGAAGCAATAAGTTCATCTATTTTTTCATAATCACCTACCCCTGTAAAGATATCAATCTCAGGCATATCTGCTTGAAGTTCTTCTCTATAACGTTCTGTAAGGCAGCCTGACATGACTAAGATAGAGTTCTCTTTACGTTCATCATGCAGGTTGAGTACTGTGTTAATGCTCTCTTCTTTTGCAGCATCTATAAAGCCACAAGTATTGACGATGATTACATCAGCTTCAGTGTTATCATCTGTAACTTCATACTCTTTTAGGCGTCCGAGCATCACTTCACTATCGACAAGGTTTTTTGTGCAACCTAGACTGACTAGGTGTAATTTTTTATTCATACATAATCACTTTAATGATGGTTTTAGGGTTTAGATAATGGTATATCTTTATAGGTGGAAGTATAGCATAAAAGAGAGAGAAGAGAGGTTATAGTGTTCTCCCCCAAAAGGGGAAAACAGATGAAGCAAAAGGTAAATTAAAATTTGTAGTCAAGCATGACCCAAAATTTTGTTGTATCAACACTAAATGCATCGGCATTGTACCAAGCCGCTTTTAGCATACCTGAAAGCCCTTTTACCCCAGGGATTTTGTTTTTATAAAGTGCATCCACCTCTGTACCGTAATCAGTACTACCATTGTCACTTGAGAAGTCATGATAAACAACTTTTGCAAGACCAAAACCTTTTGATTTATATCCTATCATACCATTGGCATCAACCAGACCATCTGCTGGTGTCCCTAAGAACATATCTGCCCAACCATTTTGTCCATGGAGCGTTGCAAGTGGTGTACTAAAGGCAGGATTTCCGCCATTACCTGCTTCAAGTACTTCATAACGTGCACCTAAAAGGAATCCGCTCATGTTATAGGTACCTTCAATATTGTAGTAGTTTGCATCTGCACCACCATGACTACCAAAAGATGGATCTACTTGTGTTGCATATTCTGCGCGATAAGAAAGTTTTCCTGGTCCAGCATTGATTTTACCTGTTGCTGCAATACCCCAGGTATCATGAATATCTTCTACAAGATAACCATATCCTGTAAGTGTTAATTCAGGCATAAAAGTATACGCTGCATGTAAAAGTACTGTATCAGTTTTGAAATTGTCACCTACTGGTTTTACTGTATTATCATCAAAAATAGTATTGACTTGCCAGACATAAGCACCTAATAAGTTGAGGTTTTCAATAGAATTATTGATAATCGCTGCTGCATCATAAGTTTGTGGCATTTGACGCCAGTTGACAGTACCAATAAATCTTTGGTTATCAAGATTTACACCTTGACGACCAGCACGGATGAGTGTGTCACCAAATTTATAATCTATATACGCTTGTGAAATACGTGTCTGGTCTGGATCTGCGACGACCTGATAGAGTGGTTTTTGAGCTATATCATCATTGGAAAGACTCCAATAATCTCCACTTCCTGATACATTGGTTGCTTCTAAGTAAACAGAAAGACCATCAATTTGAAGTAAATCTGCACCGACACCTAATGTTAATCTATTAGTCAAAGCATTGGCATCACCTTTGCCATTATCAGAAGCATCTACAAATTCATATCTTGGACGAATTTCCCCTTTTGCATGGATATTGTTAAAAATCCCAAAAGTGCTAGGAGCTACTGCTGCGTGTGTTTCTACTACAGGTTCAACTGGAGTAATGTCCCCACCAGCCATTATCATTGTTGAGGCTACTACCGAAAGTAATACAATTCTTTTCATTCTAATCTCCTTGAATTTATTTTTTGTATTCTTCCTATTGTACTCTTTATGGTAATGTGATAGATTGATATACATCAATAAATTAACGTATAGTTAACAAAATATTAATATATGATTATAATGTGATAGGTTTTGAAATAAGAATTTGAATTAAAAAGGATGGTGGCGCCAGACGGAATCGAACCGCCGACACAAGGATTTTCAATCCTTTGCTCTACCAACTGAGCTATGGAGCCACGACTTAAAACAAGGTATTTTGTTTAAGTGGATAGAATTATAACGGCTTAAACTTAAAAAAATACAAGGAAATAAGCCAAATGGGTTATTTTATAGATTTTTTACTAAATCCATAAAAGTTTCACCTCTATGTTTATAAGATTTGAACTGATCAAAGCTTGCTGCTGCGGGAGAGAGGAGTGCCACACTCTTGGCTGTTAATGTTTTTCCAATAGCATCGACGGCATTTTTCAAAGTATGTGCTTCAATGCAGTCAATATGGAATGCTTTTGAAAGCTTGGAAAGTTTGTCATTATTTGCGCCTATAGTATATAATGTAAGATTAAGCGTTTGCATTGCTTTAAAAAGTGGTGTTAAATCTACGCCTTTGTCGTCTCCTCCGAGTATGAGGTGAATGTGTTTGTCTGCATAGCCTTTGACTGCTTGTATTGTAGCATCAAGATTGGTGGCTTTTGAGTCATTGACCCAGAGTCTGCCTTGCGCGTCATAAAACTCTTCTTGACGATGTGCATCACGTTTGAAAGTATTTAGTAAATCATAGTTTGTTTCATCAAAAAGTACTTTAGTGATGGCTAAAGAGAGTAAAGCATCTTGTAAAAAGGCACCTTTGTAGTGAAGTTTGGACATATCTAAATTAAAATAGTCACATAAAAAGGCATCACTGTCATATTCCACAACATAAGCATTTGTTTTAGGTAGATTGAGCCCTTTAGGTACAAGCGCTAATTCACCTTCTTTCATCGTCAGGAGGGGTCTGAGTTTATCTGCTTCATAGGCTTCAGGGGTACCATGCCAGTCAAGATGGTCTGGGGTGATAGGAAGTAACAGATAAATGTCTGGAGAAGCATACTGTGTGTGATGTAATGTAAAAGAAGAGCTTTCCAGTACCCAGATGGAAGCATTTTCATCCAAGTCGGCTAAAGGTGTCCCAATGTTTCCGCCGCTCATAGCCCCTCTGCTTTCTAATAAATGGGTGAGCATTTGTGTTGTGGTTGTTTTCCCATTTGTACCAGATATCCAAATACTAAAAGGCATCATCTCGTCAAAATAATCATATTCACTTAAAAGATGATTGGCTTTTTGTATCAGTGGATGTTGAGGAGGAAGGCTAGGGGTAGTCACTTCTAAAGAACTGTTATCTGGATTGAACTCATGTGAGGGTCTAATAGTGTTATTATTTTCATCTGTATAGGTCTTTTTACATCTATCATCAAAGAAAATACAGCCACCACCTAACTTTTTTGCAAGTGCTTTAGTGGTTAGCCCATATCCAAATAAAGTAGGTTTTTTTTGCATATTAACGGAACTTGAAAGAGATAAGGGCAAGGATGTTTGCAATAAATGCAATCATCCAAAAGCGTACAATAATTTTGTTTTCAGCCCACCCTTTGAGTTCATAGTGATGGTGGATGGGCGCCATTCTGAAGATGCGTTTTTCACGGAGTTTGAAAGACCCTACCTGTAAGATAACAGAGACGGTTTCTATGACAAAGATGATACCAATAAGTATGAGTAGCACTTCACTTTTTCCTAAAATAGCAAGATAGGCTAAAAATCCACCAATGGCAAGGCTCCCTGTGTCTCCCATAAAAACTTCTGCTGGGTAACAGTTGTACCAAAGAAAACCAAGCAGCCCGCCAGAAAGGGCAGCGGCAAGTATCATCACTTCTCCTACTCCTTTAATATTAGGTACAAGAAGATATTCAGAGAATATAGCATGTCCTGTAATATAGACAATGGCGCCTAAGGTAAAAAGTGCAATGACAGAAGGAACAGTCGCCAGACCATCTAGACCATCTGTGAGATTGACAGCATTGGTTGTAGCTAAAAAGACGAGTACCCAGAAAGGAATAGCAGCATACCCCAAGTCAAAAAGAGGTGTTTTAAGAAAAGGGATATAAAACTCTGTAGGAAAACCAGTATAGATAAGTATCCCTGTGGCAAGCACAGCGATAAGTGCTTGTAAGCCCATTTTACCTTTTGGGGTGAGACCTTCTAAATTATCTCCAGAGAGTACTTTGCCTAAATCATCTTTTAGACCCACTAAACCAAATCCAATCAATGTAATGAGCCCTCCAAGGATGTAGAGGTTTGTTAAATCAACAGTCACCAGTGCAGAAATAATGGTAGCCCCTAAAAAAATAGCTCCTCCCATTGTTGGAGTATGGCGTTTTCCTTCATGTGCAGGGACATATTTACTGATGGGTTGATTGGCATTTTTAGAGATGGCCCAGGCAAGGTATTTTGGCATGAGAAGGAGTGTCAGCATAAATGCAATAAAAAATGCAAGTCCAGCACGTACTGAAATGTAACCAAAAAGGTTAATATCTAAAAGTTGAGAGAGTTCATATAACATTGATTCTAATTCCCTTTATGTTTAAGAAAGTTTATTTTACTATTATTTCAATTAAATACTACGACAAAGATAACACGATGAATAAAAAAACAATTTTAATTATTACTGATGGTATTGGGTGCAAGCCTGATAGCACTTGTAATGCATTTAAAGATGCGAAAAAACCAACCTATGATACACTTTTTGAGACGGCGCCAAGAGCACTCATTTCTACCCATGGGCTTAGTGTTGGACTTCCACAAGGACAGATGGGAAACTCTGAAGTAGGGCATATGACGATTGGGAGTGGCCGTATTTTATATCAAGACCTTGTCAAAGTTTCTTTGGCACTTGAAGATGGAAGCATAGAAAATAATGTAGCACTGACTGAGACTTTAGATAAAAGTGAACGTGTACATTTCATAGGGTTACTCAGTGATGGGGGTGTCCATTCACATATAGAACATACGATTGGACTGGCTAAATTAGCCAAAAAAAGAGGGAAAAAAGTCTTTTTGCACTTGATTACAGATGGACGTGATGTAAGTCCTACTTCGGCTAAAACGTATATCGAGCAGATAGAGGCTATTTGTGATGAAAACATCAGTATTGCAACTATTGGTGGACGTTTTTATACGATGGATAGAGACAATCGTTGGGAAAGAGTAGAAAAAGGCTATCAGGCGATAGTGACGGCGACTCCCAAAACAACGTTAAGTCCAAAGGCCTATGTGGATGAGAGTTATGCAAAAGAGGAACTCGATGAGTTTTTAGAACCTGTGGCATTTGCTGGGTATGAAGGTATGACTGAGGAAGATAGTGTGATTGTTACTAATTTCCGTTCAGACAGAGTACGTGAAATAACAGCAGCACTCGGAGATAGAGCATTTAATGGTTTTACAAGAGCATATCTGCCACTTCATATCGCAACGATGACACAATATGATAGTGCTTTTGACTATCCTATCCTTTTCCCTAAAGAGGCGCCTAAAAATACTTTAGCAGAAGTAGTTGCCCATGCAGGACTTCGCCAGCTACATACAGCAGAGACTGAAAAGTATGCACATGTAACCTTTTTTCTCAATGGGGGGATAGAAGAACCTTATATCGGTGAAAGCCGTGTACTGATACCGAGCCCTGATGTCAAGACATATGATATGCAACCAGAAATGTCTGCACCCCAAGTAGGTGAAGCTGTACGTTGTGCTATGGATGAAGCATATGATTTCATCGTTGTGAACTTTGCCAATGGTGATATGGTAGGGCATACAGGTAATTATGATGCAGCATGTGAAGCGGTCAATGCAGTAGATACACAGTTAGGACTTATTATAGAAAAGGCCAAAGAAGAGGGCTATAACATTATTTTAACTTCAGACCATGGAAACTGTGAAGAGATGCGGGATGCTGATGGAAATGTGCTTACAAATCACACTGTAGGTGAAGTATGGTGTTTTGTGCTAGCCGTTGGTGTTACCAAAGTGAAAGAAGGCTGTGGACTTAACAATATAGCGCCATCTGTACTAAAACTCATGGGACTGGAAATCCCAAGTGAAATGGATGAACCTCTCATATAATTTGACTTAATTTTTTTTTCATAGTATGATGAAGATAGACCATTTTCATAGGAGAAATTATGGAAAAAAAGATTAAAGAGTCAGTAGGAACCTTACTCGCACATATTATTAAAGTTGATAAGAGGGATATAGAAAAAGAAGCACCACTTTTTTGTGATATCATGGGACAAAATTTTGATTGTGACCATGAAGAGGCAAAAGATTTTTTGTATGGCATGATGGACAAAGAGTATGATTTAGATGAACATGTCAGTATCATCAATCAAGCACTTTGTGAAGATAAACTTTCTAAACTACATATTTTAGAACAATTGAATCATATGATTTATTCTGATACGATTAGCCCTAATGATTATAAGATTTTTGATGATATTAAGAATAAGCTTTTCGAGTGTTAAGGGTTTAAATAGCTTATGCTACAATATCTCAAATATTTTAAAGGGTATGTATGAAATTTACAGGGACAAATGTACTTGTTACGGGTGCAAGTAGAGGGATAGGTGCTGAGATAGCTAAAGGATTAGCTGCCATGGGACTTAAAGTATGGGTAAACTTTCGTTCTGGAGAAGCTGAAGCCAATGCAGTGAAAGCAGATATAGAAGCTGCAGGTGGTAAAGCAGAAGTCATTGGTTTTGATGTGAGTGATGAAGAAGCATTTGTAAGTGCTATAAAAAGCATTGTTGAATGTGACGGTGAACTCTCTTACCTTGTAAACAATGCAGGTATTACCAAAGATGGACTTGCAATGCGTATGAAGAGTGAGCAGTTTATGGATGTGATTAATGCAAATCTCAAGTCAACGTTTATAGGGTGTAGAGAATCACTGAAAGTAATGCGTAAAAAGCGTTTTGGTTCTGTGGTAAATATCGCTTCTATTGTAGGGGAAACTGGTAATGCAGGGCAGACTAACTACGCTGCCTCTAAAGGTGGAACTATCGCCATGACAAAATCTTTTGCCATCGAAGCAGCAGCCTCTGGTATACGTTACAATACAATTACCCCAGGTTTCATTGCTACTGAAATGACAGAAGTACTGAAAGATGAGGTCAAAGATGCCTTTACAGCCAAGATTCCTATGGGAAGATTTGGAAAACCTTCTGAAGTGGCAGATGCTGTAGCATTTCTACTCTCAGACCATTCTTCTTATATTACGGGTGAGACGCTTAAAGTTAATGGCGGGATGTATATGTAAATGTGTAGGGGTAGATGCCCTATCTACCTTTATTGGCATGATGGGTCAATATGAAATTGACCCCGACGAATTGGAAAAAATATGTCTACTAAATTACTCCTCCTCGAAGATGATAAACTTTTTAACGAAACCCTACAAGACTTTTTAGAAGAGGAAGGTTTTGTGATTGACTCTGTGTTGGATCCCTACTCTGCACTTGATTTGACCTATGAAAATAAGTATGACCTTTATCTTTTTGATGTAAATCTTCCTTATGAAAATGGCTTTGAACTGTTACAAAAACTACGTAGTTCAGGTGACATGACCCCAACTATTTTTCTTACTTCCCGAGAAGATAAAGCTTCTTTGACACAAGGGTTTATGCAAGGAGGAGATGATTATCTCACCAAGCCTGTAGATTTGGATGAACTCCTTTTACGCATGCATGCGATATTACGTAGACAAGTCCGTACCCAGATGATAACAGTAGGTAAGTATCAATTTGACACTATTTCCAAGATACTCTATGAGAAAGAGTTGCCTGTAGAACTTAGTCAAAAAGGAGCAGAACTTCTTTTGGCACTTTTGGAAGGACAGGGGAAAGTAGTCTCTACGCAGCAGATTAAAGAACGTTTATGGAGTAGTGCAGAGGAAGCCAGTGATGGTGCGTTACGGGTCTATGTTGCACAACTTAAAAAGTATTTTCCCACACAGATAGATAATGTACGTGGAGTTGGCTATAAGATGAAGGTAACTTAATGGCAAAAGGCAAAGAATTTTTCCTTGCACTACTGGTATATGTTGTTTCCATGACTGTGCTGTTAATGGCGTTATATCGATTTTTAGAAAATTGGCAGATGAATGAATTTAATTTTTTCATTGTGGGATTGTTGGTTCTGATCATAGCCATCGGATGGGGGTATGTGTTGACTGCCATTATCTTTGCTCCGACCAAAAAGATAGAAGATAAACTGACTGTCGTTACGAATGATGTCATGCATGAATTAAACATCCCCATCTCAACCATACGTGCCAATACATCTCTTTTGAAAAAAACACTTACAGATGAAAAATCGTGTACAAGATTACAGCGTATCGATGATGCAACGTTACGTTTAGAGAGACTTTATTTGGAATTGCGTTATGCTTTGCAAAAAGAGATGCATGAGATAGAAAAAGAGCATTTTGATGTTGCAAAGATGTTGCAAGAACGGGTAAGTTTTTTTCAAGAACAAGGACGTAATACTTTTAGGATGGAAGTACATCCCTATATGTTAAAGGCAGATAAAATAGGGTTTGAACAGATGTTAGACAATATTTTAAGCAATGCGATGAAATACTCTAAGAAAGAGGGGTTTATAAAAATTTCATTAAATGAGCATATACTGTGTATTGAAGATGAAGGTATTGGTATGAGTACAAGTGAATTGTTACGTATTCATGAACGCTATTTTCAGGGAGATGATACACAAGAAGGTCAAGGCATAGGCTTGGCACTGGTGAAAGCGTACTGTGAACAGGAAAATATAGAGATACAAATCATATCTGAAAAAGAGGTAGGGACAAGTGTGAAATTACACTTGCGGAAGATTCATATTTAATTCATTTTGGCGCATTATACTATGAAACATAAAGGATTAATGATGAAATTAAAAGAAATATTACTAACATTAGGAGTGGTGTCTGCTATGACTCCTTCTCTGTATGCGCAAGAAGCTGCTATACTTTTTGAAGCTAAATGTGCTGCTTGTCACACTACTACACGCCCAAGCGATAGGTCAACTTTGGTAGCACCTCCAGTGATGGGTGTGATGAGACATGTTAAAATGACTTATAGCAGTAAAGAAGAGGCTGTGAAATTTGTGATAGAGTATGCACTTAATCCACAAGAGAGTAAAGCAGTTTGTATGCCACAAAAGATTAAGCATTTTGGGCTTATGCCTTCACAAAAAGGTAATGTTACAAAAGAAGAACTTCAAACAATTGCATCATGGATGTATGATAATTTTCCACCTAAAGGGTTTCATGGGATGGATAAGGGACAAGGAAAATCTTGTAAAGGGAAGTAATGACAGTTAAGATTTTATTACTCGAAGATGACATACAACTGAATGAGACAGTGAAGCAGTTTTTGGAACTTAAGGGTTATGAAGTCTATGAGGCGTATGATGGTTTAAAGGCTGAAGAGATAGCATATGAAAAGCATATTGATTTGATGCTTTTAGATGTGAAAGTACCTCATATGAGTGGCTTTGATTTTTTGAAAAATATTCGCAAACAAGGTAAAGAAATACCTGCAATTTTTATCACATCTTTAAACAGTGTTGAAGACGTGGAAAAAGGGTTTTCTTTGGGGTGTGATGACTATATTCGAAAACCTTTTGCACTTAAAGAGTTACAGGTTCGGGTAGAATCTTTACTCAAACGCAGTTTTGGTACACATGAGGATAAAGTAGATTTAGGCGAGGGGTTGGCTTTTGACATTAAAGAGTTGTCTCTCACGAGAAATAAGGAAAAAATACCTCTAAAGACGAAAGAATTAAAACTTCTTGCTCTTTTTCTACAACACCCTAACATGCTTTTGGATTATGAAAAAATAAATGAAACATTATGGGAATATGATGAAGAACCAAGCGCGGGTTCTTTACGAACCTATATTAAGAGAATACGTGCAGCAATAGGTAAAGAGAAAGTGGAAACGATTAAAAATATAGGATATCGTTTTGTTAAGTAGTGAAAAAAGAAGTTTGGTTCGCTTTTTAGTTATTTATTTGGTATCGACACTCGCACTTTTTTCATTGGCTTCATGGGTATTCTATACATCATCCAAACATCATTTACTTGACACGCAACGTGAAGTACTTAAATATGAAGCGGAAGATTTAAAATCAAAACTTAGAATGTTACATCAGTCGAATAATGAGATACTTAAATATCCTAAAAATGCAAAGATAAAGTCTGCAATATATGATTTAGATAAAAGATATATTTTTGGTACGATTCAATCTACACAAGGTTTGGAAGAGAAAGAAAAAAATACTTTATATACTATTACAAAAATAGAACCTTATTATTTGGGTGCTGCATATTTGCTTGTGACTAAAGATATTAATAGAATCCCCATTCAAAATTTACAAAAAAACATATTTTTATTTATGTTGGCAGCGGGAATATTTTTTTCTATATTAGGATATTATTTAGGACGTCTGTTTGTAGCACCTATGAGAGAATCTTTAGAAAAAATGAACCATTTTATACAAGACACTACGCATGAACTCAATACCCCCATAAGTACCATACTTACCAATGTGGAATTGATAGAAGCCTTTGGTGAAAATGAAAAAAATGTGAATGAACTTAGACGTATAGAGATTGCTTCTAAAACCTTAAGTCGTATTTATGATGATTTGACGTATCTGAATTTAAACCATCAATACCATCGTCGTATTATTGCCATTAATATGAGTGACTTAGTACAAGAACGTTTAGCATATTTTACATCAATGGCTGAAGCAAAAAGATTAAAATTAATGATGAATATTGCTCCGAAGGTGATAGTGCAAATAGATAAAAATGATGCACTAAGACTCGTCGATAATTTACTATCAAATGCCATCAAATATAATAAACATCATGGGACACTCGAAGTTATTCTCACACAAAAAATATTGATAGTACGCGATACAGGTATTGGAATAAAATCAGAAGATTTAAAACAGATTATGCAACGTTTTAAACGGGCCAATAAAAGTGAAGGTGGTTTTGGTATTGGATTGCATATCGTTTCACAGGTATGTGAAAATTATGCATATGATTTAGAAATAAAATCTAAGATTAATGAAGGAACGGAGGTACATATACGATGGGTAAAATAATTTTATGGGCACTCTTTACTATAGGAATAGTCGCACAAGATCATACATTAGAGCAGGACTGTCTCTCTTGTCACAAAGCTCAGCAAATACCAAGTAATTTGATTTACAGACGTTATTTGATGAAGTATAGTACTGATACACGTATGCAAGAGGCTATGTTTAGGTATTTAAAAGACCCAAACAAATCCACTTCTATTATGCCACCCCAGTTTTTTTTAAAATTTCCTATGAAAGAATCTTTGTCATTGGATGATGAGATATTAAGGCGAGATATTAAAAGTTATTTAGAGCAATTTGATGTAAAGAAAAAACTGATATTAGAAAAGTAGTTCACATTAAATTAATATAGGAATACTATGATTTTATAACTTAATATGAAGGAAATATTGTGAAAAAAACACTTTTATTTTTTGTTGCAACAACGGCTGTAACACTGGCATCAACTGGTGCTGAACTTTTAGAAAAAAAATGTGCTTCATGTCATATGCTCGAAGCTCCAGAATTTCACCAAATACCTACTCTGAAAGCTCCAGCTATGGATGCTGTGGTTTTTCACATTAATCTAGCAATGCAAAATGACAAAGAGAAAAAAGATTTTATTGTTGATTATGTGCTCAGCCCTGATACCTCAAAGTCTGTTTGTGAATCAAATAAAGTATCGCAATTTGGCGTGATGCCTTCTCAAAAAGGGGATGTGACAAAAGAGGAATTAGCACTTATTGCCACAGAGATGCTTGAACAATATCCGCATAAATCTTTTAAAACTATGATTAAAGAGATGCAAAAAAATGATAAGATAAATGCGTTAAAGGGTTCTCCCTTCCTCGTGAATTCTGAGGGTTTACCACATATGACTAAACTTCTTATACAAAATTGGGATAAGGCAAAATTAGGCTTAACTTCGGAACAAAAAGAAAAACTTTTGCTTGTACGTAAAGAGACATTAAGTGCTGTGAAAAAAATAAAACAGCAACTTAAACCACTTGAG
>DRQB01000167.1 GCA_011330645.1 Campylobacterota bacterium
CAAATAATCCTATAATAGCATTAATATATTTTGGAGCTCAACACATGCTAAGATTTGCCCAGTCACCAACTCACGATATGAACATAGGTGACCTACGTATTGCTATACTTAATTACCTTGTTTCACAGCAACGTCATGAAGGCTTTACTATTCGTATTGATGATACAGATAAAGAGGCTATGATAGAAGGTAAAGACACAGAAATCATGCAGATTTTAGAAAAGTTTGCGCTTGTGCATGATAGTGTTTTTCATCAAAGTGAACACCTTCATATGCACCAAACACTTGCCATTAAACTTTTAGAAGAAGGCAAGGCATTTGTCTGCACCTGTAACGAAAAACAAGAACATTGCTCTGGTCGCTGTGAAAATGTAGACAGATCAGAATATGCCAAACTCAAAGAGTCTGGAGAGCCTTTTGTACTCCGTATCAAAAAACCTACGGAAGCTATTGTCTACCATGACATTATAAAGGGTGAAATCAGCACGACTCCTGATGAAGTGGGTGCCTTTGTCATCTTACGTCAAGATGCATCTCCTACACATGACTTTGCTTCAGCCTGTGATGATATGCTCTCAGGTGTTACGTATCTCATTCAAAAAGATAAAAATCTCTCTAGCACAACTAAACAAAAACATATCAAAACAGCGTTAGGGTATGAAGATGAGACAACCTATGCACATCTACCGACACTTATTAATGATGATGATACTTTTTCTATAAAATGGCTCTTTGAAGAAGGTTTTCTTCCTGATGCTATTATCAACTACTTACTTTTACTCAGTAACCCTGATGCTCCACAGGAGATATTTACCCTCCCTGAAGCCATAGCATGGTTTAAGGTTGAAAATATTTCTAACGTTGCTGTGACATTTGACATTGAGAAATTACGTTTTATCAACCGTGAACACCTTAAAAACATGGATGATAAAGTACTCTCAACGCTCTTTGGTTTTGCCGATGCAGACATAGGAAAACTGGCTAAACTGTACTTGGAAGACGCAAGTACAGTCAAAGAGTTGAGATTAGCTATCGAATCTATCTTTAGCCCTAAAAACTTTGAAGGAAAATGGGCGAACCAAATGCGTACCATGGAGACACTTATACAAGATGCTCCTATGTTCCATGATTACAATGACTTTGAAGCCTATGTTCTGAATGAATCAGGATTACAGGGTAAAGATTTCTTTAAAGCCCTTAGACTTTTACTTACAGGTGCGGATCATGGTCCTGAACTTTCTACCATCTATCCGCTCATCAAACCCTATATAATGGAGATTGCCTCATGAATGCCCTACTTTATGCCCTTGTACAAACCTTACACACAGTTATAAATCTTTATATCTGGATTATCATTATTGCTGCACTGATTAGCTTTGTAAGACCTGACCCCTACAACCCAATCGTTCAAGTACTCAATCGTTTAACGGAACCTGCTTTTGCTTTCATTAGACAGAAAATGCCTTTTGTTGTCTTTTCAGGGATTGATCTTTCACCGTTGGTTATCATCTTAGGTCTTCAACTCATCGATAATTTCATGATGCGTGCGATGTTAGGCTAAGCAATGAAAATAAAATCCATTTTATTTTCATTTTTTCTTACATATTTTTATCTTTTTGAGCCACTATCGGCTAAGGCTTTTACATACAATGAAGTACATCATATGCCTAAAAGTATTGAAAAAGATTACTATATATGGCGTTTTTTATCACAATCTACAACCACGGCATTTCAAGCCCGTAATATTTTAAAAGAAGCAAAACATCTTAACAAAAAATTACGTACTGCCTACAAAAAGAAAACAGGTTTTTCTGCACCAAATAACAACTTACAAAAAGATACTACGCCTGAAAATATTTGGAGAAAACGAAGTAAAGCCAATCGTTATTTTAAAAAAGGTCTTGCGCTACTACGTAAAAAACAACCAAAAGTAGCCGCAAGCTATTTTGATGCTGCCCGAAAGCTCTATGTGAAACGTCATGAAGTGGACAAAACACTTTTTTGGCTCTACCTTAGCACTAAAAATCCTATCTATTTAAGACATTTACAGGCAAGCCATAATCCAAATATATATACATTGATGGCAGCTGATACCATTAAAGGGAAATATCCTAAGACCATTACACAAAGGTTTAGAAAAAAGCGTACGTTTGGCTTTGATGTCAAAAACCCTATCACTTGGGCAAAAGTAAAACAGGAAATGAATCATATTTCCGATTCAAGGATTGATGATTTAGCAGATGATTATGCTTCGCAGGACAGTATTGGGATTTATACTTACTTGAAAGCAAAAGCCAGCAAACATAAAAAATCTTATTTTCCTATGCCTTATCGTGATGCTATGAAAGGTATGTCTGCACAAAGACAAGCCCTCATTTATGCCATTGCCCGACAAGAAAGCCGTTTTGTACCTGCTTCAGTATCCCGTTCTTTTGCCTTGGGAATGATGCAGTTTATGCCATTTCTCATCAAACATATTGCTAAAGAAAAAGGGTATAAAATGGACTTGGATGAAATGTTTAATCCCTACAGAGCCATAGAGTTTGCAGACTATCATCTTGATTATCTAAATAAATATCTTTACCATCCACTTTTTGTTGCCTACGCTTACAATGCTGGGATAGGATTTACGAAAAGGTATTTACGAAATCCTAGACATTTTCGTCAAGGTCCTTATGAACCCTATATGAGTATGGAAATGATGAAAAATGCCCAAGCTCGTGAGTATGGTAAAAAAGTTCTGTCAAACTATGTCATTTATCTCAACAAGTTGGGAGTCACTACACGTATGACATCGCTTGTAAAAACACTTGCTACGCCTTCTAAAACAGATAGGTTTAGAAGATAGAATCTTTATGTAAGACATACTTTGCCACTTTGGCAAAGTGCAATATACCATTTCCATATCTGTCACTTTTAAAAATAAGTCGAAAGCTTTTTTTAGAGGTATGCGGGAAATGTACTAAATAAAACTGACTCCAATCCGACACAAAAGAGATATTTTTCAAGGCTGGATCGTCTTTTGGAAGTAACTTAATCTCCTTTGCAGCTTTGCCTTCAAGTGTTAAAGAAAAACCATCTTGTGTAAAACTTTGTTCTTCATTGTCTTCAGCATACATACCTATGATAAAAACTTCATCTCTGTTATCTATTTTCTTTTTACTTGGTTTATACAGGTACGTCCCAGTCAATACAACTTTTGTAATACCATTATCTTTCAATTGCACTTTTTCTGTTTTTTGAAGTTTGTGATGGTATGTTTTATTTTTCTCATACACTTGTGTGAGTGCTTTTTCTTCTTTAGATGTACAAGCACTTAAGAGGAACAATACTAAAATGGATGTCATACTCTTTAGCATATTTTCTCCTCATGAATTTTGAAAGAGTTTAACATACTTTCAATAAACATTTAAGTATAATTCCTACAATTAACATCAAGGAAAGTGTACCGTGAAAAAAAGATTTGCTGTAGCATTTACTGGTCCATCCAACAGTGGGAAGACTACACTTGTTGAGAAAGTGGCTAAAACATTGATAGAGGGACGTAAAGTTGCTATCATTAAAAATGATCCCAAAGATAAAGCTGTCTTTGACACAGAGGGTAAAGATAGTGATAAATTCAGTAAAACAGGTGCCGAAGTGGTCATCACCTCTCCTACCCGTACAACGTACTTCTCTCAACGTGAAAAAACCCTTGATGACATTGTTGCGATGATTAATGATTTTGACATCTTACTGGTAGAAGGACTCAAAACACTCCCACTCCCACGTATCGCCATCTTTAGAAACAAGATTGATGAGAGCTACTTTGCATGCTCAGAAGCCATAGCTACGGATGAGAGCATCAATCTTGCAGACTACAACATACCAGAGCACATCACTCTGCTTGACCTTAACAACACAACACAAATCATAGAGTGGATAGACGCCCACGCAAAGGAACTTTAAAATGACTACTATTTTTGACACCATCAAAGCCGTTGCTTTTGAGATAGACAATGCCATCAAA
>DRQB01000168.1 GCA_011330645.1 Campylobacterota bacterium
ACAATACTCTTTTCTTTATAGGTTGCTTTTTCTTCTGCTATCAGTTCTGCCTGAGTTTTAAACTCAGTCACGCCTGCATGCTCATTTGCTGTTGCCGCATTGGTAAACAATGCAAATACAAACAGCAGAGAAAGTAAAAGTTGTTTGAGCTTCATGCTTACTCCATTGTGGCTAAAAGTTGGGCATCTGCGACTGTATCATTGACATTTACATTGATAGAAGCAATTTTACCTGCTTGTGGCGCTGCAATATCAATTTCCATTTTCATCGCTTCAAGAATCATAATAATATCTCCTTCAGCTACTGTGTCACCTGGATTTTTAAGAATTTTCCATACATTTCCTGGTGTTTGAGAATTAATTTCAAGGCTTCCCGCACCTGAAGGACCTGCCGGTGCTGCTGTAGGTGTTGCTGCTGCAGGTGCAATTTGGATATCACCCTCACCTTCTGCTACTTGTACACTATATTGTTTACCATCTACTACTACTGTATAATTTCCTGCCATTTCACTATCTCCACTACAATTATTTTTACCTTTTCTAACCATGAGAGGGCCTTCACCCTTCAAGAACGCAATACCTTTTTGATCACAAGCACCAGCAATGAAAATATTTTCATCACTTGCTTCCAATCCTTCTTCTTCCAACACTTTAGTCCAGTGTGCAATAGATTTGTTTTCATCTCTATCTGCAATATCCAAAGGATTTTCGGTGGTTGGTTCAAGGTCCAGTTTTTGTGCTGCAAGTTCCATGATTTCTTTATCAGCCTCAACTGGTGTTTTACCAAAATACCCAAGTACCATGCGTCCATATCCTGGAGCAATTTGCTTCCATGGACCAAACATCACGTTTGCATACGCTTGCTGCCAGTAAAACTGACTTACTGGTGTTACAGATGTTCCATAACCCCCACGTTCAACCACTTCTTTCATCGCTGCGATGACTTCATCAAATTTCTCTAAGTCACCAGAGTCTCTCATCATCTGTGTATTGGCAGTAAGTGCGCCACCAGGCATTGGAGAGAATGGAATAAGAGGAGAAACTTGTGTTGCTTCAGGTGGTATCATATATTCAGCAAGACACTCTTTAAGTCTCTCTTCATATTTTAATATTTTATCCAACTTCAAATCACCAAGATTATAGTTTGTACCTTTTGTTGCATGAAGCATGGTTAAGATATCTGGTTGTGAAGTACCTCCAGACACTGGCGATGCCGCCATATCGATACCGTTTGCTCCTGCTTCAAGCGCCGCAAGGTAAGATGCCACAGAAACACCTGCAGTCTCATGTGTATGAAGTCTTAGATGTACAGAGTCTCCAAGAAGTTT
This sequence comes from Campylobacterota bacterium, assembly GCA_011330645.1. Taxonomy (GTDB): domain Bacteria; phylum Campylobacterota; class Campylobacteria; order Campylobacterales; family Sulfurovaceae; genus Sulfurovum. The sequence goes on from DRQB01000168.1 coordinate 1,328, forward strand.
TCTAGCCATGGAAATCGTTTCATAAATTTTATGAGGATTTGCTGTACCAGAGGCATCTTTAAAACAGATACTATCAAACTCAAGACCTGAATCTAAAATATTTCTCAGTGTTTTTTCATAAAAAGCCACATCATGTGCCCCTTTACATCCTGGAGGTAAATCCATCATTGTGACGACTGCTTCATGATTCATACCATGTTTTTTAATCATCTCTGCAGAGAATGCCAAATTATTGACATCATTAAGCGCATCAAAATTTCGTACTGTTGATGTCCCATGTTTTGCAAACATTTTTGCAAAAAGTTCTATCATCTCACGAGAACCAGTATCTAGCATTACTGTATTAATCCCACGAGAAAGTACTTGAAGGTTTGCTTCTTTTCCTACAATCTCTCTAAATCCATCCATCATATCGAATGCATTTTCTTGCAAGTAAAAGAAAAGTGACTGAAATCTTGCTCCTCCACCAAATTCAAAGTGATTAATCCCTGCTTGTTTCGCTGCTTCTACTGCAGGGAAAAAGTCATCCATAAGGACACGACCACCAAAGACAGATTGGAATCCATCTCTAAAGGTTGTGTCCATTACATCAATGTATTTTTTAGCCATTTACGATACCTTATTTATTGATTTTTACGAAATTCACTCACTGCTGCGACGATTGCAGCAACGTGGTGTGCTTCTTGTGTAGTATTTGAAGCAGTTGGAGTTACTTCAGGTGCTTTCTCTGGAAAGAATTTATTGATAAGAAAAGCTTGCAGCTTGACTACCTGAACGAGTACCATGAGGAAGATAAAGACAATTGCCATCCCCAGTACCATAAACTTTAGGCCTTCGCCTACTAAATCGATTTCCATATATCCCACCTTTGAATAAAAGTTCTAACTAGTTTTGTAACTCAAATTTTAAAATAGTTTTGCTTGCTACTAGTTAAAAATAGAGAATTATCTACGTTTTCTACGACGATTGTTATTTCGCGTAGCTTTTTTCTCACCTACATAGTTCTGCATCATTGTATCTACTGTCTCTTGGTCAAACCCAATTTGTGATCCAATATGTTGTTTCTCTTGCTCAATAATGCGTGACATAAGCTTCTCTATAAGCATCTCTTTGTCCATGTCTGACATATACTCTAACATATCTGCTGCATCTTTGTGGATAGCTATATCACGTATCTGCTCAGCAAGGTATTCACGCCCTGTATCATCTAAGCCATCACCACCTTGTAATGTAGCTAAACGCATCTCTGCCCCTACCTCTTTTTGAATACGCTGAAGTTCTCTAAACTCTTCTGTGGTTACCAGTGTAATCGCTTGACCACTCTTCCCTGCACGTCCTGTACGTCCAATGCGGTGTACGTAAGACTGAGGGTCAAAAGGGATGTGAAAGTTAAAGACATGTGTGACATCTTTTACATCAAGTCCACGCGCAGCAACATCAGTTGCCACCATAATTTTAATCTCTGATCTTCTGTAAGACTTAATCATTATTTCTCTGTCTCTTTGTTCCAAGTCACCATGCAGACCTCCTGCACTAAAACCTAATGCCTGCAAATGTTCAGTCAGTCTGTCTACTTCACGTTTCATACGACAAAAAACAATACACTTGTTTGTCTCTTCTGTTTCAAGCAGTTTAATGAGTGCTTCATCTCTTTGGTTTTCATTGATCATGTAGTAACGCTGATCGATGACATTGTTTGTCGTCTCTTCATCGCCTACAGCAGAGATAAATTGTGGTTGATACAAAATATCATTTGCCAATTCTTTAATAGGTTCTGGCATAGTTGCTGAAAAAAGCAATGTCTGTCTGTTTTGAGGGATATACTCAAATATCTCTTTAATCTCTTCCAAAAACCCCATATCAAGCATCTCATCTGCTTCATCAAGTACAACTATTTCAGGGTTAAACACATCGATTTTCCCTTTTTTGTAAAGGTCTTTAAGTCTTCCTGGTGTTGCCACAACGATTTGCACACCCTTATGGATAAGTGCAATTTGACGTCCATACCCTACACCACCATAGACAGTCAGAGTACGAATACCTGCAAAACGTCCTAAGTGGTAAAGCTCATCGGCAACTTGCGTAGCCAGTTCACGTGTTGGGGTAATGACCAAAGCGCGTTCTATCTCACCTTTGGCAAGCTTATCCATCATCGGTAAACCAAAGGCTGCCGTTTTTCCCGTACCTGTATGGGCTTGTCCCACGAGATCTGAACCTGAAGCGATGATTGGTATCGCTTCTTCTTGTATTGGGCTTGGTTCCCTAAAACCTGCTATCTTCACCCCTTTTGCAATATCGCGGTGAAAATTAAACTCAGAAAATTTCATAATACTTACCTTAAAATAAATGTCCAAAAATATTTTTGAACTTAAGAGAGTCCCTCGCAAGAAACTCTATAAATTCAATGTTTACGTAGGCTAAATTATCATCAACAAAAAAATACCAAAGACTATCCTATAAATACCAAAAGGAACAAAAGTAAATTTTTGTATAAACACCAAAAAGAGTTTCACTGTAATATACGCGACCACAAGGGCAACCACAAACCCTATACCAAAGGCTACCCAATTCGCATTGGCAAACTCTTGATAATGTTTAAGTAGATCATATCCACTCACTGTACCCATCACAGGGATAGCAAGCAAGAAAGAAAAATCTGAAGCAGTTTTTCTGTCAAGCCCAGAAAGCATACCACCGATGATGGTTGCCCCTGCTCTACTTGTCCCTGGAACCAGTGAGAATATTTGAACAAAACCCACCCACCATGCTTGGGTATAAGTAACTTCTTCTACCTCTTTTACGGTATGTTCTTTGGGCTTGTAAAAATACTCAACAATCAAAAAGACAAACCCACCGATGATAAACATCCATGCCACAGTCTCTACATTGAACAATGTTTTGATTTGATCTTTAAAAATGAAGCCAATGATAACAAGAGGAAGAAAAGCCAGAAGAAGTTTAAGCCATAAATCTA
>DRQB01000169.1 GCA_011330645.1 Campylobacterota bacterium
ATGGAGACCCTATGCTGTATGAACTCTACTAAATTTTTTTGCCACACTTCTTTGAGTGTTTTGGAGACTTTGGCATATCCAAATCCTGGCAAATCCACAAAACGTACAGGATAACTCTGTTCATTGTAAAGATAGCGTGTTTCAAAGAAATTGATGAGCTGTGTTTTCCCTGGTGTAGCCGATGATTTTGCCAAATTTTTACGTTGAGTGAGTCCGTTGAGTGTAGAACTTTTTCCTACATTAGAACGCCCCAAAAAGACGACCTCACTCATATCTTCAGGTAAAGAATCTGCAATACTCTGTGCCGATTTTATAAAGTTGGCTTCTACAATACGCGGCGTACTCATTTAGCATTCTCCATATCAAATATAAATTTTACAGGTTTTTTACGACTACCTTTTACATTGGCATTACCCGTAATCATATCAAAGACAATCTCATCTCCATTGACATGACGCTTATTGATTTGGTCATCAATCACAGCTTTTCCTGTCAATATGTATTGTGACTTCACAGGGAAATAAGTTACTTTATCGGCAGAACCTTTATAAAAACTTTTTTCTTTTTTAAATTCAAAAGTCACGTCACCTATGGCTTCATATTTATTGGTTTCATTGTTTTCATCAAAATAGACAATCACCTTATTACCATGCAACCAATTATTTGCCTGTTTAATCATTACATTACCAATAAAATGTACTTCTTTTTTCATGTTTTCTGCATTCATCGAGTCAGAAGTTATCTCTACCTTTTCTGCAAAAGTAGAAGAGAGGAAAATGCTCATCACAACAATAATAAATAAAATATTTTTTGAGAAATTCAATAAAAAGCCTTTTGTAAAATTATCTGATTATAGCATTATATTACTTTTTCGTGGTATAAATAACAGCATCTATACCTGTAGCATTTGCCTCTTTTTTCTTTGCATCATAATCTAAGGTTTTTCCCTTAATTATATTTTGATTCATATGGGCAGTAAATGCAGAAGTAATGTGTAATATTTCTGTTTTTTGATTATAATTGGCATGTTCTGTAGTATAGAAAAAACCTTCCTTCTCTTGAAGACTTACATTCCCATCTAAAAACAAAATATTTTGCTTATATGTCCCCTGATTTGCAAGAAGCAAATCAATATTTGTTGTATGATATGTTAAATGTTCTAAGCGCAATACTCCAGACTCTCTTACCCCATATGTACTGTAAGATCTTGCCTGCATTTTTTGTGTATCTACCTCAATAAATGTCGTATCCGTAAATTCCAATTCTTTTTTAGTTAAAGAAGCCCCTGTTGCTTTATTTGTCAACTTCACTGTTGTTGTTACTGCTATGGTCACCGCAATGGCAAAAATAAGTACATATTCTAATTTTATTCCCATAGCTCCAGATACTTTTCTTCAAGTCCTTCTTTAATAATAAGATATTCAATCATCTCCCGTACCGCACCATTTCCACCCTTTTTTGTTAATATTACATTAGCAATTTTATCAACATATGCACTTGCATCTCTGGGAACAAAAGATATTTTTGCTGCTTTTAACATCTGTAAATCATTTAAATCATCTCCTATAGCAGCAACATTATCCATACTCAAGTCCAATTTATTTAAAAGATCTTCAAGTACTTCTTTTTTATTATCAATTCCCTGATAAAAATGTTCTATGCGTAGTTCTTTGGCTCTGCGTGAAACTATCTGTGATGATCTACCTGTAATAATAGCCACCTGTTTTCCCAATTTTCTCCATGATGCAATAGCCAAACCATCTTTGACATTAAATGATTTAATTTCATCTCCATTTTCGCTGTAGGTAATGCGGCTATCTGTCATGGTACCATCGACATCAAGTACGATTAGTTCAATACTCACAGTACACCCTTTGTACTTGGTATACCTGCATTTTCGTTAAGTGTTACCGCTCTACGTAACGCAACGGCCAGTGCTTTAAATGCACCTTCAATAATATGATGTTTATTTTTACCACGGTTATAGATAAGATGCAATGTCAATGGTAAATTAAAAGCAAATGCCTTAAAAAATTCTTCTACCAGCTCTACATCAAAATCCCCTACTTTCCCACCAATAGGAAGTTCAAAGACCAAATATCCACGATTTGAAAGGTCGATATCACAGGTAATTGACGCTTCATCCATGACCACAGTGGCATTTCCAAAACGTTCAATACTTTGCACAGGATAGATAGCTTTTTTTAGTGCTTGTCCTATCACAATTCCCACATCTTCCACCGTATGATGGTCATCTATATGTGTATCTCCTGTACACATAACTTCCATATCAATATGGGCATGTTTCGTAAAAGCTTCTAGCATATGATCGTAAAATCCAACACCAGTATCTATTTTCGCCTGTCCTGTTCCATATAAATTTAATTTTACAGTGATTTGTGTCTCTTTTGTTTTTCTGCTTACTTCAATCATTTACTATCCTAATTTCTTACTATAAACGCACCTGCAAGGTCGTTATTGTCTTTAAAGTCTCGTGCTTCTTGTTCAGAACCGAAACCCATAAGCCATACTCTATAAAGTGTCATTCCCTGAGCATCTGTAAAACGTTTAATCACTGGCTTATAATGTGCATACATACCAGTGTATTTTCTTTTGTACGTTTGTGCACCGGCATAACGGCTAAATGCACCTACTTGTACACCAAAGTTAGAAAGTCTTACACGTTGTGTTTGTGTATGCTTTTTATGACTAGACAAAGTATGGATTTTACCTGCAAAACCTAAGACTTGTATCTCTACTTTTGCTATCCCCATCTTATCTAGTCCAAGTTCTTTCCCCGCAGCATAAGAACAATCAATAATACGTCCTCTGACAAAAGGACCTCTATCATTAATACGTACTATTGTACTTTTACCATTTTGAAGATTTTTTACTTTCACCATGGTATCCATTG
>DRQB01000170.1 GCA_011330645.1 Campylobacterota bacterium
TCCATATAAATGGGACGAGCATCAGGGTAGTAGAGTCTAAAGAGCATAGCATTGGTGGTGTACTTACCAGAGAGAGCCACTTTAAAGTTACGCTTGAGATTTTTGTCTTTACGACGAATGAGCTTAGGTCCATACCCCTCACCAAAACTTACTGCAGTACGAAGCAGAGCATATTCATCTTTAATAAGAGGATACATCCCAAAGCTTATGGCAGAGACATCATAGGTGCCTTTGAGGGCTTCTACATTAAGTGTTTCTATGTCTAATCCAATGTTAGTAAACGCATACCCTTTAGTATCTACCCAACCAAATTTAATGGCAAAGTACATAAAGATATCATCAGCATCTGGAGAGTGGGCTAGTTTGATTGGGTTTGGCATGAATACTCACTTGATTTTAAAGTAATTGTATTTTATCGAAAAGGTGCAAAAAGGTAAATTATCTAAAAAATATGTCAATTTGCAATATTTTTGCCTCTTTTTTCAAAATTGTATTAAACTGCCAACATGACTAAATAATCCATGAAACTTATTCAATGGTTATATTAGATAAAATTACTTCAATATAAAGGTTAAGGATATGACTATGGCAATGGATGCAAACAAACAAAAAGCACTGGATATGGCAATCAAACAGATAGATAAGACGTTTGGTAAAGGTACGCTTATGAGACTTGGTGATAAAGCATTTGAACCGATAGAGTCTATCTCTACAGGTTCACTTGGGCTAGATATGGCTCTAGGGATTGGCGGTATTCCTCAAGGACGTATTATAGAAATCTATGGACCTGAGTCCTCTGGTAAAACAACTTTGGCGCTACAGACTATCGCGTCTGCTCAGAAAAAAGAGATGGTGTGTGCCTTTATCGATGCAGAGCATGCACTGGATGTGGTTTATGCTAAGAACCTGGGAGTAGATACAGATAATCTACTTGTATCTCAACCAGATTTTGGAGAGCAAGCTCTTGATGTACTAGAGACTTTGGCACGTTCAGGTGCGGTTGACTTAATCGTTGTGGATTCAGTAGCAGCACTTACGCCTAAAACTGAGATAGAAGGGGATATGGGAGACACGCATGTAGGACTTCAGGCACGTCTTATGTCTCAAGCACTTCGTAAACTTACAGCTATCCTGCATAAGACGAACACCACAGTCATTTTCATTAACCAAATTCGTATGAAGATTGGTACGATGGGGTATGGCTCTCCTGAGACAACCACTGGGGGTAATGCCTTGAAGTTCTACTGTTCTGTGCGTATCGATGTGAGACGTATCGCAACATTAAAACAAGGTGATTCTAGCATCGGTAACCGTGTGAAAGCCAAAGTGGTGAAAAACAAAGTGGCTCCTCCATTTAGACAAGCCGAGTTTGACATTATGTTTGGTGAAGGTATCTCTTACATCGGTGAGCTTATAGACTATGGTATCAAAATGGACATTGTCGATAAATCTGGTGCTTGGTTCTCTTATGGTGCAGAGAAACTTGGGCAGGGTAAAGAGAATGCGAAAATCACCATCAAAGAAAATCCTGAGATGATGGCAGAGATAGATAAAAAAGTCAAAGAGGCATTGGGATTTGGTGAGTCACTTACTGTAGATGAGAGTGAAATGCAAGAGTAAATTACAAAAGTGTAAAGTGATGCTTTACACTTTAAGGTAAAATAGTTTATACTGTCACTAATTCAATATTAAGGATTTGTGATGGCATATAAAATGAAAGAACTTATGGCTCTAAGTGATGAGAGCAAATCAACGATACTTTATTACGTAAAAGAGGGACTGCTCCCCGAACCTTCCAAGCCTAAACCCAATGTACACCTTTATGATGAGTCCTGTGTACAAATACTGAAATTTATTAAATATCTGCAACATAACTTTTCTTACTCTATAGCTGAAATACAAAGTATTTTTAAAGATAATACTTTTGATTTTGATGGAAGTTTTGAGATGATGGTACGTTCCCTTGAACTTATCTCAGGAGGACGTGACAATCAATGGTACACTCAAAAAGAGTTTTTAACATTGCTTTCAATGAGTGAAAAAAAACTTACAAGTTATCAAAAGAAAGGCTATCTTTTTGAACGAGCAAAAGGTTTTTCTTCAAAAGAAATTGAAATTGCAGAAATTCTTGAACGTGCGGAAGCTTTAGGCTTGGATTTTAGTCTTTTAGATGCCTATGTCACAGATGCGAAAGTATTGGCAGAAAAAGAAAATGAAGTAGGCTCTGATTTATTGCTTAATGATGAAGAATCACATAATGCAAGGTATGAATTACTTTTTGATTTGATTTTGACTTTAAAACCTTATATCTTCAATATGCATACGGTTCAAACACACCAAAAACATATCACAAAGGATGCCTCATGAAGGCACTCTTTACTATAGCGGGATTTACCCCTTATATGTTTATCATTTTTCTCAATGCCATGACGGACTTGGGACATAAGATTATTTTGCAAAATACTATTTTTAAAGCGTATGATGGCTCAGAATTGATAGTGCTTACTGCCATAGTGAATGCATTGATTCTTTTACCATTTATTTTCCTTTTTTCTCCCGCAGGATATATATCAGATAAATATCCTAAGACAAAAGTGATAGAGTACGCATCCGCAGCGGCGATTGGGATTACTTCGCTTATTCTTGTCTCTTATTATATGGGGTGGTTTTGGGTAGCATTTGGACTTACTTTTGTCTTGGCAGCACAAAGTGCTATTTACTCCCCTGCAAAGTATGGGTTGATTAAAGAGATGACAGGCAATGAAAAGTTGGCACAGGCAAATGCTTTGGTACAAGCGGTGACAATTATATCTATTTTGGCAGGGGCAGTCATCTATTCTATGTTCTTCGAAAGTTTACTGCAAGACAGAACACTTATACCTGCTGAGATACTACACTATATTGCCCCGGTGGGGTATTTACTTATAGCTGCAAGTATCGTAGAATTTTTATTGGCTCGAAAACTTGTCAAACAATTTATCTATCAATCTACAGATAATACAATGGTTTTTGAAACAAAAAAATATCAAAACCTTGAATATCTCAAATCAAACCTTTCTGTTATCAAAGGCAATAGAGCCGTATGGCTTAGTATTTTGGGACTTTCTGTTCTCTGGGGCGTTTCGCAAGTTGTACTTGCGGTCTTTGGGGAACACTTAAAAAGTAAATTGGGCATTACCGATACGGTCATAGCACAAGGGTTACTCGCACTTTCTGGTGTGGGGATGGTTGTGGGGTCGATGTATGCAGGGCGTGTAAGTAAAAACTATATTGAAACAGGCATTATTCCTTTAGGGGCATTTGGTGTAGCGATGACACTCTATACTATTCCTGCACTTACTAGCGTTGGGGCATTAGGATTTACATTGTTTTTATTTGGTGTCTCTTCAGGCTTATTTTTAGTGCCACTCAATGCCATTATTCAGTTTGCAACACCTACGCAGATATTGGGGAAGGTGCTTGCAGGAAATAACTTTATGCAAAATGTGAGTATGTTCCTCTTTTTGGTGCTTACCGCACTTTTTGGGTATTTTAACTTAGGGGCAACAGGGCTTTTTTATATCATAGCAACCATTGCCTTTTTAGGAATGGGGTACACTTTTATCAAATTGCCACAGTCGTTAGTACGTTATCTGGTACGTATGATTATTGGTTTTAAGTATGATTTGAGTGTAGAGGGACTGAAAAACATAGAAGCCAATGACAAAGGGATACTTCTTTTAGGAAATCACGTCTCTTTTTTAGACTGGGCTATCTTGCAAATGGCATATCCTAAACAGATACGTTTCGTGATGGAAAGAAGCTATTATGAAAAGTGGTATCTTAAACCCTTTTTTGATTTTTTTAGAGTCATTCCTATTTCGAGTCGTGGGAGTAAAGGGGCACTTGCCAAAGTAACAGAAGCATTGAATGCAGGTGAGACCGTGGCACTTTTCCCAGAAGGACACCTCTCACGTAATGGTCATCTGGGCACGTTTCAAAGAGGTTTTGAAATAGCAACCAAAGAGGTAAAAAATGCGGTGATAGTTCCCTTTTATTTAAGAGGACTCTGGGAAGATAATTTTTCATATGCATCTAAAAAAATGAAACGTAGCAAGAGTAAAGATATCTCTGTGAGTTTTGGTAAATCGTTAGAGGTACATAGTGTCGCATCGGAGGTTAAAAAAGCTGTTTTTGACCTTTCTGTACAAAGTTGGAAAGGCTATGCAGAAACATTACCAGTAGTACAAAAAGCATGGATAGAGACAAGTAAAGGGCTTGGAAGTCAATTATGTATGGCAGATTCTACTGGCGTTGAAGTCAATGGCAATCGTTTTGTTACCGGTACATTGATGATAGCAAAAGCCATTAAATCGAAAGTAAAAAAGAGCCAAAACGTTGCTGTGCTACTCCCTACTTCAGTGGGTGGTTCTATGGGAAATATGGCATTACTTTCTCTAGGTAAAACGGTTGTCAATTTAAATTACTCTAGTGGAGAAGAGAGTCTGCGTCATGCCCTGAAGATAGCAAACATTACAACAGTATTGGCTTCACAACAGTTTGTTACTAAACTGAAAGCAAAAGGGTTTGACTTAAGTGAAGTATTGAGTAGTGTAGAGGTGATTTACCTTGAAGAAGTACGTGCGAACATGAGTCGCTTCAAATCTTTGGCTATGTTATTGCTTGTTAATGTACTGCCAGCATCTATATTGAGTACATTGTTTGTTAAAGGTGCCCATGTAGATGATACGGCAGCCATACTCTTTTCCAGTGGAAGTGAAGGTGCACCCAAAGGGATAGAACTTAGTCATAAAAATATGATGGGAAATATCAAGCAAGCCATTACACTTATTAACCCAAATGATAATGATGTAATGCTAGGAACCTTGCCTATCTTCCACTCTTTTGGACTGACTGTGACCACACTCTTACCTCTCATAGAGGGTATACCTGTAGCGTGTCATCCTGATCCAACAGATGGTTTTGGTATAGGTAAAATGGCAGCCAAATATGAGGCAACGATGCTTTTTGCTACAGCAACCTTTTTTAGACTGTATACACGTAATAAAAAACTCAACCCTCTAATGTTCAAAGATTTACGTATGGTCATTGCAGGGGCGGAGAAACTGCCCCTAGAAATACGAGACGAGTTTAAAAAGAAGTTTGGGCACGATATTTACGAGGGATATGGTGCTACAGAAACAACGCCTGTAGCCTCCATAAATATTCCTGATGTACTCATGCAAGACTCATGGAAAGTACAGGTGGGACATAAAATAGGTACTGTAGGGCTACCCGTGCCAGGAAGTAGCTTTAAAATAGTCGACCCAGAGAGTTTTGAAGAGCTTAAAACAGGCGAAGAGGGGATGATACTCATCGGTGGTACGCAGATTATGAAAGGCTACATTGGCGATCCCGACAAAACGGCTTCAGTCATCAAAGAACTAGATGGTATACGCTGGTACATCACAGGTGATAAAGGGCGATTAGATGAAGATGGTTTCCTCACTATCGTAGACCGTTACAGTCGCTTTGCCAAAGTGGCTGGAGAGATGGTGAGTTTGGGCATGGTAGAAGGTGAAATAGCCAAGATTTTAGGAGAAAATAACCAAGTCGCAGTGGTAGCATTACCTGATGTGAAGAAGGGTGAAAAACTCGTATTACTTTTAGAAGGTGAAATAGAAATAGATGATTTAAAAGAGCGTATTAAAACTTTAGAGATGAATCCTCTTTTTATGCCTAGTGAATACTATAAAATAGAAGAATTACCTAAACTTGGCACAGGAAAGTCAGATTTTAAAGGGGCAAAAAATCTTGCAGGAGAATTATCTCAGGTTCAATAAGGCTAAAACAGACCTATCAGCAACTTTTAGATAAAATAAGAGCATTAATTATAACGTAAGGGATATATAAATGATTTTTATCGATGAAATCGTAGCAACAGAAGTGATGGACTCTAGAGGAAACCCTACAGTCAAAGTAACAGTAAGTCTAAGTGACGGTACAGTGGAAAATGCCATTGTGCCAAGTGGGGCAAGTACAGGAAAAAGAGAAGCACTAGAACTTCGTGATGGTGGTGAACGTTACATGGGGAAAGGTGTCCTTAAGGCCTGTGAAAATGTCAATGGTACTATTTCTGATGCCTTGGTAGGACTAAGCCCATTTAACCAAGCAGAGATAGACCTTACTATGAAAGAAGTAGATGGGACAAACAACTATGGAAATCTTGGTGCCAATGCAGTACTAGGTGTTTCTATGGCTGTGGCACGTGCAGCAGCGAGCTCTATGAAAATGCCACTATACCGTTATCTCGGCGGTGCCAATGCTGTGGTGATGCCAGTACCTATGCTCAACATCATCAATGGTGGTGAACATGCAAATAACTCTGTGGACTTCCAAGAGTACATGGTAATGCCTATTGGATTTGATAGATTTTCTGAAGGACTTAGAGCCTGTGCTGAGGTATATCATAACCTTAAAAAAATCATCGATGAAATGGGTGAGAGTACAGCAGTAGGTGATGAAGGTGGATTTGCTCCAAACCTTAAATCTAACGAAGAACCGATTCAAGTCATTATACAAGCTATCGAAAAAGCAGGATATAAAGCGGGTGAGCAGATTGCTATTGCTCTTGATGTGGCTGCAAGTGAAATTATGAATGACGAAGGCAAATATGTACTCAAATCTGAAAACAGAGAGTTAAGCAGTTCTGAGTTGATTGCTTACTATGCAGATATGTGTGAAAAATACCCTATCGTTTCTATCGAAGATGGTTTAGGTGAGGATGATTGGGCAGGCTGGAAAGAATTGACCGAAGTACTTGGAGATAAAATACAGCTTGTGGGTGATGATTTATTTGTAACCAATGTGGTGATTTTGGCAGAGGGTATTGAAAAAGATATTGCTAACTCTATTCTTATCAAGCCAAACCAGATAGGGACAGTCTCTGAGACAATGCAAACAGTGCGTCTAGCACAGCGTTCAGGATATACTTGTGTGATGAGCCATCGTTCAGGAGAGAGCGAAGATACATTCATCGCTGATTTTGCGGTGGCACTCAATACGGGTGAGATTAAGACAGGTTCAACAGCACGTTCTGATAGAATTGCGAAATATAACAGATTGCTTGAGATTGAAGCAGAACTTGGACAGTTTGAATATTTAGGTACTTCACTTTTTACAAAATAAAGTGATATGATGGCAGATACACAAGAAGTAGAAACGATAGCAGGCTTATCCATCAAGGCATTGCTCATTACTGCTATAGGCATATTACTTTTTGGTATTTATGTGGGTATATTGATTTATGGAGAAAACTCTCTTACGGTGTTAAATCAACTTAAAGAGAAAAAGCAAGGACTGTTAGAAGAGGGGAATGCATTGAAAAATGAGAACCAAAGACTTCAAAAAGAATATTTTGAATTAATACAGTTGGAACCTAAAGCGTAATTGAAGGAGAAATGATGAAAAAGTATTTAGTGGCAATGGTAGTATTGGTAAGTGTGAGTGCAAACGCGGGAACTAATCCTTTTGACCTCAAAGAAAACCTTCAACGCATAGATAAAGATCAAGATGTGTTGCTTTCTGCACTTAAAAAAATAGCAGATGAACAAGAAGCAGCAGATGATTTGGATGACGAGAACAGCAATGAAGAGCGTCAAGGTGAAGTCCAGCCTAGCATACAACAAAATACTGATTTAGAGGGCAATATAGAGTCTACAGTGAATGTAGAGCAAAATAATACAAACAGTAAAAAAGAGACTGACGATGTAAAGGTTTCTACTGAAGATGACAGTGTAAGGGTAGATGCTATCCGTGAAAAGTTAATGGCAGAAGAAGCACGCAAACACAAAGCAATACTTGAAAAATCGCAAAAAAAAGATGAAGCATCTAAAGAGATAAAAGCACAACAACTTGCTATGCAAAAGCAAGAAGAAGAGCGCATACAAAAAGTGCAAGAAGAACAAGCAAAAGTTGAACGTGAAAGAGCCAAAGAAGCAGAGGCTAAAGCAAATAAAGAAGCGGCAGAGATGGCAGAAAAAGCAGCAGAAGAAAAAAGATTAGCCATACAAAAACGTGAAGAAGAGAAACGTGAAGTAGAAGCCTATGAAGCGAAAAGACTTGCAAAGAAAAAAGCAGAAGAAGCATTAGCGGCAGAGAAAAAAATGGCTGAAAAAAAACAAGCGTTAGAAGCTGCAAAAGCACAAGCGCTAGAAAAAGAGAAAGCAAAAGAAGAAAAGAAACATGCTGTAGTGGATATCAATCTCACACGTGAAGCATTAGTAGCTAAAAAAGAAGCAGATAAGGCATACCTTGAAGCTGTGAAAGAGATGGATTCAGAGAACTAAACCTTTCTCTTTTTCGTTTGTAGTATTTTGATACTCACCATGGAGATTAAAATCTCAAAGATACTGGCTAAAATAAGTTGATAGTAATTGAGTAAATCTAAAAGCTTCGCTTCATAACCAATAGTTGCTACCGCAACAAGTAAGGTTAATGGCATAGAGAGAGAAAGGGCGATGAGTAGAGCATCTCTTGAGCCACTGATTCCCTTGAGTACAATGGCTGCTAGAATCCTAGAAATAATCATTAAAAAAGTAATGAGCAGTGCCCCTGAAATCACCCCATCGAGTGACAAGGCACGTAAGTCAAATGATGCACCTACATGTATAAAAAACAGAGGCACAAGAAACCCAAAACCAAGACTGGACATCTTCTCTTCCAGTTTTTTTTCATGGTGAAAGAAGGCAGAAATCGCAACACCTGCGATGAATGCACCTAATGCTAACTCTAAACCAAGGCTAAGCATCGCAGCAATCAAAATAAAAAAGAGTGACATAGCCAGACGAATATCTTGATCGGAGGTATCAAGTTTTGGCATGAGTATACCTTTAAATTCAGGAAACCACCAAAACAGAAGATGCAAAAGTCTATAGAGTAAATAGACAACAAAAATAAATAAAGCCAAATAGGCTAATTTACTGACTAGGGCAAGTCCAAATCCAGTACTACTTGCCGCATCAAAAATAGTCAGAGCAGCGATACTTCCTATCTCTCCTAATACTCCAGCAATTAATGCCAATCTAATCCATGGTTGTTCTTTCCCGTAGACCTTTGATAAGGAGGCAAGTAAGCCAATAGAAATAAGTGGCATAGAAATAATGACAATGGTGTTAAGATCAAAAAGCATACCACTTAGAATGGAGAAAAAAACCATCAGTAGTAAAAAAAGAATAGATTTTTGGATGACTTCTTTGGGACTTTTTGTAATTTGTTTTAAATCTACTTCCATCCCTGCTAAGAACATTAAATATAAAAATCCTACTTCTGCAATGAGATAAAAATATTCATTTTGTCCAATAAGTCCTAAATAGGTAAAAATAGAACCTAAGATAATTTCTACAGGGGGAATAGGAATACGTAGGAATTTGGCAATAAAAGGACTTCCCCATATCAGCAATGAAAGTGTGAGGATGAGACTAATATTAGAGTGTATCACAGCTTGTTGCCACTTCATATCCTAATGAAGCCAGCATCTCTTTGTCTTTATTTGGTGCTAGTCCTTCAGTGGTTAAATAATTACCAATGACCATGGCATTTGCGCCAGCTTCAAACATAGCCTCTTCTTTATGGGTAAAGAGCAGTTCTCTGCCTCCTGCAACCATGAGAAGTTTATCTTCTCCCAAGAGTTGTCGTGCTTGTGTGATAATCTCAAGAGCCTCAGGAAATGTGATATTTCTTGTTTTGATAGGCAAGGCTGGATTGGGATGATAAAAGTTAAGTGGTGTTGATTCGGGAGAAAGTGAGGCAATAGCATCAAGAAGAGCATCTCTGTCTTCTTGCTCTTCTCCCATCCCAAAAATACCACCAGAACACAGAGCTAATCCTACAGATTTAACATTTTCACAGGTTTCATATCGCTCAGACCATGCATGTGTTTGGCAAATCTCAGCATAGTAGCGCTCAGAGGTTTCTAGATTGTGGTTATAACTATCTATACCATGTTCTTTAAGGTAGGTAAGTTGTTCTTTGGTTGCTGTACCATTACAGGCGATAAGGTTTAAGTCTTCAACATTTGCCTTAACAGCCTGTGCAGCGCGCGCTACAAAATCGACCTTTTTATCGTCTAATCCTTTTCCTGCGGTGACAAGGCAATAGCCTAAGGCACCATTGGCTTTTGCCAGTGTGGCTTCTGAAACAATCTGTTCGATACTTTTATAGTTATAGCGTTCAATGTTTGCGTGATAGCGAACACTTTGTGTACAAAATTTACAATCTTCTTGGCATGTTCCTGAAAGAATATTATTAATTGCACATAAAAATATTTGTTTATGACTCGACATTTTCTGCCTTATTGCATTGGATTTTATTATCCTCAAATTATAGCCAAAGCTTGTATTATACAGTTTAGGTAAAACCTAATATATAGAATTTTTAATTTATGCTATAATCATTTACAATAATGTATGCAAGGGGAGAAAGCAAACAATGAGGATAATATTTATTGTACTGTTTGCTTTGCATATGCTCTATGCCCAAGTGATGAATCAAAAAATGATTTTAAGTGCCAATTTGGCAACAGAAGATGCAGCACAAAGTCTGTATGATGCTGAGAAATTTTTTCAAGAAAATACGCAAGCAAATGCACTAAGAAAAATGCATAAACTTTCTGTGGATATGGAGCTGCTTGAGCCTTATGTCTTAGTCACGGTACAACCAATCACAAGTCTCAATGTTAAAAATAAGTTACATTATTTGCTACAATCAAAATTTCCTCAAAACTTTGTGGTTGACAATATAAAAAAAGTTGTAAAAAAAGCAAAGAATCAACCTAAAATGATAAAAAACCCTATATCGACAGCAACAAAGTTAAA
This sequence comes from Campylobacterota bacterium, assembly GCA_011330645.1. Taxonomy (GTDB): domain Bacteria; phylum Campylobacterota; class Campylobacteria; order Campylobacterales; family Sulfurovaceae; genus Sulfurovum. The sequence goes on from DRQB01000170.1 coordinate 10,854, forward strand.
ACCAAAAGTAGCCCAGAAACTGCAGCCCACCCCTTCTGCTAGTCAGCAAGTAGACAAGTCTACATCTCAAGTAAAAAAGAATTCTTTTGTTACAAAGATAGAGCAGTTTTGGCATTCACTTGACAGTGAGTGGTTAGGATTAATCTTCTTAGCTTTAGCAGGATTTTTACTGGTATACAGAAGTGCTAAACAGATATCTAAAATCAAATCTCTACAAAAAGAGGTATCTAAATATCAAAATAAAATAGAAGGTGAGATGAATACTATGGGAGACAAACATGCGTAACTTAATCTATTATTTTAGCCTATTGATCGTATTTTCTATCGTTGGGATAGCACAAAATTTTATCGTGCTATCTTCTAATACATCAAAAGAAGCATTGCAATATGAGTTAAGTCATTATCAACAGCTTATGCATAACAATAAGACATTACAAAGCCTGAAAAAAGATGAAAAATTTGAAGCAGCCATTGTGCCTATTGAAAATGAATATACTCTCAAAGTGGGTCCTATTGATAGTACAGATGCCTTAACGCTTGTCTATTTAGAAATGAGAAAAGTGTATCCTCAGGCATTTATTTTAGAGGATATTCCTCCTAAAGAAAAAGTGAAACCTCAAATCAAATATGTGAAACAAGAAGTCATTGTTGAAAAGGAAGATGAAACCTTATGGACGGCATTGTTTGGTTTGGCAATTATTGGTATTTTAGCACTTTTTCTCTCCTCAGACCAACTTAAAAATTTGAATAAACAGCATCATAAAATACAAGAGAGACAAAGTGAAATTGAAAAGAAGCAGAGTCTGCTTTTAGAAAAAATGGGTGAAAAAATACAAACAGTTGCGCTCAAAAATGTAAATAGTGAAAAGAAGCTTTTAGAGACACATTTGGAAAATATAAATCCCGAAGAGATTAAAAATCATATTGGTAAGATGAAAAAGTATGATGAAGACTTGTTGCATACTACGTATGAAATGATAGATTTTTTAAAAATTAAATCTGGAAATATTGTTATCAAAGAAGAGGCATTTCAGTTAAGTAACATGTTGCATAAACTTACCAACTCTGTGGCCTCAGAGCTTAAAGATAAAAAGCATATATTGGAATATAACATTCATCATGATGTGACGCGATATTTGGTAGGTGATACCGGACGCATCTTTCAAGTGTTACATAACTTGTTGGCAGATATTTTGGCGCATGATGTGCAGTCTGAAGTAGTACTAAGCGTTGAGATTAGAGAAGAAGAGTTATTGGTTTTTAGTATTTTAAATAAAAATCAATATTTAACAGAAGAAGAGATTGATAGACTGTTTATACCTGCCTCCTGGGAAGAAATACAGGATAACAATAAAGAATTTGGATTTTTTGTTTTAAAAGAACTCATTACCAATATGGATGGCAAATTTCTTCTAGAAAGTACAAAGAAAAAAGGTACGCTTTATGAAGTTTCTTTACCTTATATTCAAGATGTAGATAACAAAAGTCGAAAAGCAGAGTTGAAAAAATTGCTTTTATCTAAAAAAGCTTTGGTGGTAGATGAGAGTGAACAAAAAGCACAAATCCTTATAGATATATTACGTTCTTTTGATATTGATGTGCAGTTTAAAACCTCAGAAAGTCTAGCGATACAGCGTCCAAAGCTAGATGATATTGATTTTCTTATTATTAAAGCAGAAGATATTAGTCCCAAGGTATTTCACTTTTTCAAAGATATAGACAAGAAACATGAGATTGATATTATCGTGATTAATAGTATTTATGGGGTGGATAATAGTATAGAAATCACTTCTTATATAGCAGATGTAGAACTTTTTAGTCCACTTATTATTGGGGATGTAGAAGAGGCATTAAAGCAGTTATGTATTCAGAAAGAGAAGAAAAAGAAAGAAGTTATACGTGAAGAATTGAGTCGTTTTCGGATTTTAGATGTGGCAAAGGTTTCACGTAAAGATTTCCAAAAGTTTACACATAAAAAAATACTGCTTGTAGAAGATAACTTGGTAAGTCAACAAGTTATGCATAGTATTTTAAGTGCATCTCAATTAGATGTGCACAAGGTCGAAAATGGTATTCAGGCCTTACATTTTTTAGAAGAGCATGATCATGTAGATCTTATCTTTATGGATATGGATATGCCTGTTATGGATGGGTTTGAAGCAACTAAAAAAATTCGGAAACATTATAAACACAAAGATGTTCCCATTGTTGCAGTTACGGGTCTGGGCTTTAACTATGAAATGGAACAAATGGTACTGGCAGGGGTAAATGCCTGTATTATCAAACCTTTTAAAGTAGGACAGCTCTATATTGCTTTACAGAGATTTTTACATCAAGAAGGCGTTCCTGATGTCTATGTTGAGGCAAAACTGCGTGACTATAATGAGAAGAAAACCATTTTAAACATAAGTAAAGGGATAGACTATGTACGAAGTCATACCTTCTACAAAGAGATTCTTTCTGAATTGCTACTTGCTTTGAGGAACTCTGATACCTTGGTCAAAGAGATGATTCAGAATGATAAACGAGATGAGTTACGTGTTTTTTGTATTGATGCAGTAGGTTTAAGTGCTACCATAGGGGCAACAAGTTTTGTGGAAGTTTTAAATCAAATGCTTCGTGCGATGCAAGAAGATGAAAATGTCCTTATGGGCGAATTTATATTTAAGTATAAAGAACAGTGGTTAGCCCTTGAGTCAGAGATGAAGCGTTACCTTAAGAGGTAGCTTCAACTTTATGTTTGCACTTAAAGCACTCATAGACATCTCCAGCTTTAAGGTGCTTAATCCCCATTGTGTAGTCGCACTCTGGGCACTTTTTATCAACAGGCTCATAGTTAGCGATAAATTTACATTTAGGATAGTTGACACAGCCAAAGAATTTGCCACGTCTTCCTTCTCTCTCTTGAAGTTTTCCTCCACATTCAGGACATGGTACGGTTAGCTCTTTGGCAGGTTCAAGTGATTTGGCATTTTTACATTTAGGGTAGGCAGAACAAGCAAGGAACTTCCCACGCTTCGAGTTCTTGATGACCATCATAGAACCACATTTTTCACACTTCTCATCGGTTTCTTCTGGCCCTTCTACTTCTGTACCATCGGTATTTTTCGTATATTTACATTTAGGAAAATTTGAACAAGCGATAAACTCACCATAACGGCCTTTTCGTAAAAGAAGTTCAGACCCACATTTCGGACAGTCTTCTCCCGTAGGGATAGCTACTTTGAGGCTTTTAATATTTTTCTTTCCCTCTTCTACTTTTTGTAAAAAAGGTGTATAAAATGCTTTCAGAATGGTTTGCCAGTCAGTTTTTCCTTCTGCTACTTCATCGAGTGTCTCTTCCATGTTTGCAGTAAAGCCAGAGTCTACTATCTCAGGGAAGTGCTCTTCTAGCATTTCTGTAACGGTAA